>CAMZNW010000152.1 GCA_947313935.1 uncultured Mollicutes bacterium | reverse complement strand
ATGTCATTATTCCTGAAACTAATGAATAAATAATTGGCAAAAACAAAAGTATTAACATTACAATACCTGCAATATATGTATATTTTTTTTGTTTAGTAATTTTTTTATTTTTTAACATATTCCTCCTAAAATTTAATTTTTCTTACTGTAAAAGTACTAATCATTAAAAAACCAAATAAAAAATTAAAAAAGATAGTAACTATAATTTTTGAAAATATAAGAGTACATAATGCTAGCATAGGACCTACAACAGTAATAGGAATCCCCTTATAAACACTAATTGAACCATCTTTTTCAGCAGAAAATCTAGCTAAACGATAAATACCAGCAAAAATATAAAAAAAGATTGATATAACTAATAAAATAGAACTATGTTTAAAGATTAATAAAGGCATAATCAAAGCAGGAACAAAACCAAAATTAAAACTATCACAAAGAGAATCAGTTATTTCTCCAAATATATGTGCATACTTTGTATTATCTCCATATTTACGTGCTAATTTACCATCAAACATATCCATAATTGTTGCAATTAAAATACTAAAAAAAATTAATCGTATATTAAATGTTGAAATAGCTAAAATAACTATTAAACAAGACGACCATGATACAATATTACCCAAATATTTTTTCATATTATCACCTTAAGTATTATAACATAAATATAACTTAATATAATAAAAATTATAATTTATTATTGATGTAGTAAGGTTGTAATAATTTTTAATTAGTTAATATTAATATAGGGGAGGCATATGAAAATATCAGAACAAGTAACACAACTTATCATTGAAGCAAATAGCTTATCAGCAAGTGATATACACTTTCATCCATTAGAAACAAGTGTTAAAATCTATTATAGAATGGTTAATAAATTAAAATTTCAACGAGAAATTACAATTAACAATTATATAAAAATATTGCGTTATATTAAATTTGAAACACGATTAGACCTTTCAATAACGCGTTATCCACAAGATGGTGCATTTAATTTAATGACAGAAGAAAATAATAAATTATTTATACGTGTATCTACAATTCCATTGGTTGATCATGAAAGTTTAGTAATTAGAATTTTACCAGATGAAGAATTCAATGAATTTATCGATATAG
>CAMZNW010000151.1 GCA_947313935.1 uncultured Mollicutes bacterium | reverse complement strand
GTTGTTAATCCTATCTGCAACTTTAATATTGTTATAAGTAAAAATATGATATGGTTTAGTTGAGATAATATCATTCATCCCTATAATATTTGCATTAAGTATTTGACCATTAAAATCATTTAGAGACCATTTTAAATAATCTAAACCATAATTAAATTCATGATTCCCTAATGTTAAAACATCATATTTCATCTGATTTAATAAATCAGTAATTGGATTACACAAAAATTCTTTCTTATGTAAACTTTTATTTAAATAATGCGTTAAAGCCGAACCTTGAAACATATCACCTGTATCAATGAGTAATACAAAATAACGTTCTCTTAATACTTTAATATAACTTGCTACTTTTAATAACCCTAAAGATTTTTCTTCAATATAATTATGTGCAAACATATAACCATGGACATCACTTGTTTGAATTATTTTTAATTTTTTCATATTCCTCTTTCCTTATACAATAATTTCATATACATTAAAAAAAGTAGTTTTTAATCTACTTTTTTACCAACAAAACGAATTACCAAAAATATACTTCCAAAACCAATTGCTAAAACTAAATAATTAGTTAAACCTAATGCCGCAAAAATATAACATATAAACGAAATAAATCCAACTGTTAAAGCATATGGCATTTGTGTTCTAACATGTTCAATATGATCACATCCTGCCCCCATTGATGATAATATCGTTGTATCTGATATTGGTGAACAATGATCACCAAAAGTTGCTCCAGTTAAAATTGAAGAAATCGATAAAGTAACGTAACTCATATCTGGATTTATTGCATAAGCTAATGGAATAATTATTGGCATCATAATTCCCATTGTTCCAAAACTAGTTCCTGTTGAAAATGCAATAAAACCGGCCATTGCAAAACAAATAGCTGGTAATATAAATGCTGGTATTGAATTTGATAAAGTTGAAACCATATAATTACTTGCTCCTAATGATGAAATTATATCACCTAATCCCCAAGCAAATAATAATATGAAAATTGTTGATAATAAAGAATTAGCTCCACCCATAAATACATCAAAACCTTCTGAAACAGTAAATTGTTTCAATATTGCACCACGCATAAAAACTACCATTAATGCTAATAAAGCAGCCTGAAACAAAACAATTGCTGCATTTGCATTTGAAAAAGCCATTTGTATAGCTAAAAATGATAAAGGTGCATTATTAATAATATTAATTAAATCTTTATCAGTCCCATTCATAATAATAGTAACACCACTAATCTAAAATAATACTAATGAACCGATTATTAAAGTACCAATTGGTAAAATACCATCCCAAATACTTGATTTTATTCCCTCTTTTTCTTTTAATTCTTCTTTATTATTATTAACTTCATTTAAAAAACCTGGTGTTTTTTCTCCACGACGTGCTTGTTTTTCTACATGATACATTGGCCCATATTCACGTGATAAAACTATTCCTATTACTATAAAACCTAACATTAAAATATTATAAAATCTAAAAGGTATAGAATGAACAAATATATAAAATGATGATGAATGAACACCAATTTGATCTAATCCAGCTTGAATTAACCCTAATTCATAACCTATCCATGTTGAAATAATTGCTAAACCTGCTACAGGAGCTGCTGTTGCATCAATAATAAATGCAAACTTTTCTCGTGATATTTTCATCTTATCAATAATAGGGCGCATAATTGGTCCAACTATTAATGCATTAGCATAATCATCAAAAAATACAACTAACCCCATACACCAAGTTAAAAATTGACTAGAACGTTGCCCTTGAGCTTTTTTGGCTATTGCACGAGCCATTGATTTACTTCCACCTGAAGAAGTAATTAAGTGAAT
>CAMZNW010000150.1 GCA_947313935.1 uncultured Mollicutes bacterium | reverse complement strand
TAATCAAAATTTAGATAAATATTTTGGTGAAGATAATTATGATTTATTAGTAGATTCTAAAATTATTTGAATGAATAAAAGAATATTTAAAATAATTACAATTATTGCTACTAACCATAACCAAAATTTTTCTTTTTTTGTATTTGTAAAAAGACCCATTAAAGAATTTTTACTTGTTAAAATAATTAACGCTACAATAGTAATCGGTAATTGAATACTTAAAATTACTTGTGAAATAATTAAGCCACTAAATGGATCTTTAATAAACCATATAATCAATGTTGAAATTAATACACTACTAATAATTCCAATTGAAG
Source organism: uncultured Mollicutes bacterium (assembly GCA_947313935.1). GTDB lineage: Bacteria > Bacillota_I > Bacilli_A > UBA3375 > UBA3375 > CAMZNW01. The sequence goes on along the minus strand of CAMZNW010000150.1, from coordinate 5,978 downwards.
TATGTCGATCATAAATATTATAACGTTCATTGTTCATTCCTGAACTAACAACTCCCCCACTCATTGCTGCTGTTATTGATGAAGCAATTCCAGAAAATAAAAGTGCTAATGCAAATATTATAGTAGCAAAATTACCTAAAAATGGTTTTAACATTTCTTGTGCTTGACTTAAATCTGTTACAACAATACCAACTTGATAAAATGTTGCTGCTGCTAATACTATCATTGCTCCATTTATTAATAAACCAACTGTCATTGAAATTAAAGTATCTGTTTTAGCTAAATTTAATTGTTTTTTTACGATTTGTACATCTTCATGATGCTCAAAAGTCCTCGTCTGAATAAATTCTGAATGAAGAAACAAATTATGAGGCATTATAACTGCTCCTAATACTCCCATTATAATTAACATTGAACCGTCTGGAATACTCACAACAACACTTGATTTAATAATTTCACTTGGATTAATACCAACAATTATTAATTCTAATAAAAAAGATATTCCAATAATTGATACAAAACTAATAATAATTGCTTCAACTCTAGAATAAGTATTTGTAAATACAAAAAATAAAGTTACTAGAGCCATTAAAACAGCACCAATTGATATAGGTAATTTAAATAACATTTGTAGTGCTATTGCACCTCCAAGAAGTTCAGCAATTAATGTTGCAATTACCGCTAAAAAACCAGTGTAATTAATAAAAATTGCCACAAATTTATTAAATGATTTATTAACTGCAATAGGAATACTTTTTTTTGTAATAATTCCTAATTTAGAAGCATTGTATTGTAATAAAATCAAGATTAAAGTTGATAATGTAATTACCCATAATAAGGTATATCCGTACTCTGATCCCGCTTGCATATTTGTTGCCCAATTACCTGGATCAATAAAACCAACTGTTACAATAAAACCTGGACCTACATATTTCAATAATTTATGAATATTTGGTACATTATCTTGAAAATATTTCCGCATAATTATTCTCCTTTAATTTTATTTAAAGAATACATTATTATTAAACCACAAATAAAAGCAATTATACTAAAATTATTTAAATTTAAATAACTATTTCTTAATCCTCCTGTTACTGGACCAATAATAATTGCATATAATGATCCGATCATTAAACCAATTATTATATATAATAACTTAATTTTATGATTTACTAATAACTTTGCTAATAATTTAGTAGCTATTAAAAAACCAATTATTACACCTACTCCAAATATTATTATTATTCCTAAATGACTAAAATTAAAAGTAAATATTTCTTTTAAATACATCATAATATTAAAATATATTCCCATTATTAATAAAATAGTTGAACCAGACATTCCAGGTAATAACATTACTCCTGCAGCTAATATACCACTAATAAAATAATAACCACCCATAATAAAGTTATTATTAATTATTGTTACATCAACTAATTTAAGGCTAACTTTAGCAATAATCACTACTATTATCATTGCAAATATTGTTAAATAAATATTATGCCATTTTTGAATTAAACCTTCTTCTTGTTTTATAATTAAATAAATGGAAAAAATTATTAATGCTATAAATAAACTACTTATTTGATAAATATGATTTTGAATTATATTTGTAATAAAAAATACTGATAAAATAAAGCCAACAAACCAACCAATTACTAATTTTAAAAGATATTTAATACTTTTTTCTTTATTTTTTTTTCCACTAAGCACATTATTTAAAGCTTCAATTAAATTATCAAATTCATTTAAAATTAAAGCAATTGTTCCTCCACTAATTCCTGGTACACTATCTGCTATCGCCATTAATAAACCTGTTATATAAATCATTTATCTCCCTAACCAATTGAATCTTCCATATCTAAATTAATTAAACGATTTAGTTCTATTGCATATTCCATTGGTAACTCTTTTGTAAATTCATCAATAAAACCCATTATTATTACTTGAGTTGCTTCTTGTTTTGTTAATCCACGTGACATTAAATAAAATAATTGAACCTCATCAACACTACTAACTGAAGCCTCATGTGTAATTAAAGAATTATCATTTCGAACAATGTTAACTGGTATCGTATCAGATTTTGAAATTTCATCAATTAAAATGGTATCACATTCAATACTTGACATACTGCCTTTAGCTTGAGATGTATGAATAACTTCACCTCGATATGTCGCATTTCCTCCACCATGAGCAATAGACTTTGAAATAATTGTTGATGATGTATTTGAAGCATTATGTATCATTTTTGCACCTGCATCAATTACTTTTTTTGGTCCTGCTATTGCAATAGAAATACATGTACCTTTAGCATTTTCTCCATTTAATATTATCGATGGATACTTCATTGTAATTCCAGAACCAATATTTCCATCAATCCATTCCATTTGAGCATTTTCACTAGCCAATGCTCGTTTTGTCACTAAATTTAAAACATTATTTGACCAATTTTGTATTGTTGAATAACGACACTTAGCATTATCATGGATAAAAATTTCAACTACTGCTGCATGTAATGAATTTGTTGAATAATTTGGTGCTGTACATCCTTCAACATAATGAATATCAGCACCTTCATCGACAATGATTAATGTACGTTCAAATTGCCCCATATTTTGAGTATTTATTCTAAAATATGCTTGTAACGGCATTTCTAATTTAACTCCTTTAGGAATATAAATAAAAGTTCCACCTGACCAAACAGCTGAATTTAAGGCAGCAAATTTATTATCACTTGGTGGTACAAGTTTAGAAAAATACATTTTAAATAATTCTGGATGTTCTTTTAGAGCCCTATCAGTATCCATAAAAATTATTCCTTTTTCTTCTACTTCTGCAATCATATTTTCATAAACTACTTCACTATCATATTGTGTAGAAACACCACTTAAAAATTTTGCTTCTGCTTCTGGAATTCCTAATTTTTCAAAAGTATTTTTAATATCCTCGGGAACATCATCCCATGAATTTTCAACTTGTTTTGAAGCTTTAGTATAATAAATTATTTCATCAAAATTAATCTTATCTAAATTAGGTCCAAAATTAGGCATAGGCATTTGACAGAATTTCTTATATGCTTGTAGACGAAATTCTAACATCCATTCAGGTTCATTTTTTATCCGAGATATTTCTGCAATAATTCCTTCATTCAAACCACAACCTGTTGAGTATATCGCTTCTCGTTCATCATAAAAACCATATTTATACTCTTCATTTATTTGTTCATTTTTACTCATCTAACTCCCTAATAATTTTTCCAACTGTATCCCAACTTAAATAAGCACATTTAAAACGAGCTGGAAACTTACTAACTCCAACAAAAGCTTCTCCATCTTCAAAATCATATTCTTTATCTACAACTCCATCTTTAATTATATTTGCAAATTGGTTAATTTTTTCTAATCCAACTACTTTAGATAAATTATTTAATTCATTTGTCATAACTGAAGCAGACGCACAACAAATTGAACACCCTTCCCCTTGAAATTTAATATCTATTATTTGTTCATTGATGAACTTCACATAAATTGTTACCATGTCACCACATGAAGGATTTAACGCTTCTCGTTTAATATAATCTGAATCATTTAATGGAGATGAAATTTTATTTTGAGGATTCTTATAGTGATCCATAATCACTTGACGATAAATATCATTAGTCATCTTTCTCCTTATAGCATCCAAGCTAATTGACTTGCCGCTTTTTTTAAACCGTTAATTAATTTTTTAACATCATTTAAATCATTATAAATATAAAAACTAATTCGTAATACACTATTTACACCTAAATACTTTAAAGTTAATTGATTACACATATGTCCACCTCGAATTGCAATATTCTCATTTGCTAACTCTTGTAAAACATCATGTGTTGGAATATTTTCAAAATTAAAAGTTATTATTCCATTTTTAGTATTTTCATTATAAATTATAATTCCTGGGATTTCTTTCATTAAATTAATTGTTGCTATTTTTAATTCATAGATATGACGAGCAATATCATCAAATTCGTATTGCATTAAATAATCTATTGCTGCTTTAATACCAATTACTTCTGCAATACTAGGTGTCCCTGCCTCTAATTTTAATGGTAACTCTTTTGTTGTTACATCATCTATTGTAACAATATGAGCCATATCTCCTCCATATTCAAAAATTAAATCTTTTGCAATCTTGTTATTTGCATATAATACACCAATTCCTGTTGGTCCTAAAATTTTATGGCCTGAAAAAGCATAAAAATCACATCCTATTTCTTTAACATCAATTTGTTCATGCGTAATTGCTTGAGCACCATCAAATACAGTTATTATATTATTTTCTTGACAATACTTTGCAATTTTTTTTATTGGTACTACATCTCCTAATACATTAGAAACATGATGTAATACTACTATTTTTGTTTTTGCATTAACTGTATTTAAAAAGTTATCATATGTTATTTCACCATATTTATTAATAGGGATATACTTAGTATTTAATCCTTTTTGCTTAGCAAATTCTCTAAATGGTAATAAAGTTGAATGGTGTTCTAAAGCTGATGTTAATATTTCATCATCTCCATTTAATTTTGTAACTAATGAATTTGCAACTAAATTAAGTGCATTGGTCGTTGATTTAGTAAAAATAACTTCATTAATTTGACAATTTAAAAACTTTGCAATTGTTTCACGACTAGCTTGATACTTCTCATCTGCTTTTTGTCCATTTGCATACATACTTCGATGCACAGTTGCACGATAATGATAATAATATTCATTCATTGCTTCAATTACTACATCTGGTGTTAAACTTGTTGCTGCTGAATCTAGATATGTTAAAGTTGGGTTATTTTTTAAAATAGTAAAATCTTTTTTTATTTTATCTATATTAAACATTGTTTAAACGCTCTAATATTTTATTTATCAATTTATCACGAAGTTTTTCATCTACTATTTTATCAAATAATGGTTTTACAAAAGAGATTGTCATTAAATATTGTGCCATTTTTTTATCTATTCCTCGTGTTTGAAAATAATACAATTCTTCATCATTTACTCGTGATACACTGGCACTATGACTAGCTAAAACATTATGATGATTGATTAATAAATTAGGAGAGACCTCACCTTTAGCAGCTAAATCTAATAATAATATACGACTCTCTTGAAAATTTTCTGCTTTTTTACAATCTTTATTAATCATACTTGTTGTATTGAAAATTATTTTCCCTCCATTTAAACATACTCCTTTTTGCCAAATTTCACCTTTTGTTGACTCTACATTATTATTTACTTCTACTTGATAAACTTTTTTTGCTTTGTTATTAGCAATTGCTACCAAATTAATATCTACTTGAGAATTAATACCATTTAAATCAACAACTAATTTTGTTTCATTTATAATATTACACATTGAAATATACTCAATTTCAATAATACTATTTTTTTTCAATGAATAATAACGATTATTAAAACCTTTTTCTAATTCTTCACTAATTAGATGTTTTAATTTAACATCTTCTTCTAAATTAAATGTAATATCATTGAAAGATACTTTTTGTTTAGTAATATTTTTTTCAATGAAAAATACTGTTAAATTTTTAGAAATATTAATTTTAATATTTTTATTACACATTTCATTTTCTTTTATTTCATATATTCCTGATTCCATTATATTAATTTCTAATTGATTTTTCATTTGTGGGAAGATTGACTTAGTATTAGCATTTTTTCTAATAACAATTTCTTTTTTAGTTGAAAAATTAATTCCATTATATTCTTCAATAGGAAAATCAATTTGTTCAAATAATTTATTTTTCATTCCCATTTACCCCAATATGTGTTGCACAACTTCCGACACTTATTCTTTCTTTTTTTATCACTTTATCTTCTATATTATGTTTCTTTTTCAAAGCAACATAACCATGTTTCTCTACAAATTTCGCTAATTCTTTTGGTCCTGTTTCTACTATTTTTCCATCTAGCATAATATGAATG
>CAMZNW010000149.1 GCA_947313935.1 uncultured Mollicutes bacterium | reverse complement strand
GTAATTGTTAATAATACAGCACCAATATAATCAATTTTTACATTTTTTTTAGGTTGTTCATTTAAAATATTATCTTTTGTAACTTTATTCATAACGATATATATTACTATTACTATTGGTACATTTATAAAAAACAAATATCCCCAATTAGCTTCACCAAAAATTGATATAATTAAAGATCCAGCTGATGGACCAACAATTGAAGATAATCCATACATTGCCCCAATTAATCCAAATGCTGCACCACGTTTTTCTTTTGGAAACAATGAAGCAATAGCTGATGTTGCAATTGGCATTATTCCACCTGCTCCAATTGCTTGAATAACTCTAAAAAATAAAAATAAATAAAAATATATTATATTTCCATTTCCACTTACATTACTAATTATTGCTACTAATAATGAACCTATCCCAAAAATTGAAATTGACACTTTAAACATTTTCATTTTTCCAAATAAATCTGCTAATTTTCCCATTATTGGAATCGTCATTGCATAAAATAAAGTATAAATTGTTATCATCCAAATACCCAAATTATTACTTATTCCAAAACTATCTTGAATTATTGGACGTACTGGCGTAATTATTCCAGAATCTAAGCCCCCCATAAATATACCTACTAATAATGCAATTAATATGGCTTTCCTTTTTTTACTATCCATTATTCTCCTTTTTATATTGTTCTAATTGTTCTTTTGCTAACTTTGTTTTTGTAGTTATATAATAATTTTCTTCATTAATATACTTATAAAATGATAAAAAACATGCTTGATACATTTCAACTAATGTTTTAAAATCTTTTATTCGTAATTCATCAATATTATCAAAATTCCTTTTTGTTTCAAGCATATCTGCAATAAATAAAACCATACTTAGTTCATCTAAAGTAGTTGTTCCCTCTATATGATTTTCAATTGCTAATTCTATTTCTTTTGAAAATTCTAAATTTAATTCGCATATTAATGCTTTAGCCGTATAAGCATGCCAAATATTTTGTACTAAATAAATATCTTTTTCACATAAATTATTTTCTTTTAATTTTTTCTTTTGCCAGTTTATCGACTTTTCTTTTGATATATCATGTAATAATCCAGCTAAATATGCACTTTCAACATCTACATGATATTTAGAAGCTAATTCACTACATAAATTGGCTACACGTAATACATGCTCAAAACGTTTAGTTGATAATTGCTCAGCAATAATTTGTTCAAGTTCTTCAAACATATTACTCATGCTCACAAGATATTATTTTTTTCGCTAATTTTCGATCGATTAATATTGTTACATTAGGATGTTTTTGCAAGATTGATGCAGGGATATCCTCAGTCATTGCTCCTTGAATCATTAAACTAATAGCTTTAGCTTTTTTTTCACCCGAAGCAATTAAAATAATTTGTTTAGCTTGCATAATATTTGCTAATCCCATTGTAATTGCTTGACGAGGAACATCATTTTTATCATTAAAAAAACGTGCATTATCATCAATTGTTTCTTTTTTCAAATCAACTATATGTGTTTGCGAACTAAAAGATGTACCAGGTTCATTAAATGCAATATGTCCATTTGTACCAATTCCTAAAATTTGAATATCAATACTAACATTTGTTAATTTTTCATTATATATTTTACTACTCTCTTCAGGTGATAATTTTCCATCTGGTATATTAGTGTTTTCTAAATTAATATCAATTTGATTAAAAAGATGTTTATTCATAAAATTACGATAACTTTGTTCATCATCTATTCCTAATCCTACATATTCATCTAAATTAAATGTTGTTGTATTTTTAAAACTTATCTTATCTTTATTATAAGCACTAATTAAATTATTATATAATCCAATTGGTGATGAACCAGTTGCCAAACCTAAAATTGGATATTGTTTATTTTGCAATACATCTATAAAATATTTTGCAGCTGCCAAATCAATTTCTTTTTGATTCTCAAAAATTCTAATTTCCATTTACTCTCCTAATTTTTAAAATACTTTTCTTTTCCATTCACAAATGTTTGTACGACATCATAATTTTCATCTAAAACTGTTACATCAAAATAATATCCTTCTTTTAATTCTCCAACTTTATATAAATTTAATAATCTAGCTGGATTTAAAGAAGCCATTTCACATGATGTTGCTAAATCACATGATGTTGCAACTTGAAAATTTTTCACTCCATCAATTAAGCGTAAAACACTTCCAGCCAAAATACCACTTTCTAATCGTGCTTCACTTCCTTTTTTTATAACTTTTTGCCCACCTAAATCATACTCTCCATCTTCCATTGATTTAGCACGCATTGAATCTGTAATTAAAGATATTTTATCTTTATCTTTTACTTGATAAATTAATTTTAAAACCTCTTTATTAATATGAATATTATCTGCAATTACTTCAACATATAAACTTTTTTCTAAAAAACCAGCAGTTACAACACCAGGATTTCGATGATGATGTGGTGATTGAGCATTATGAAAATGCGTTATAGAAGATAGACCGTGCTTAATTGCTTCTTGAACATGAGCACATGATGCACCACTATGACCAACTGAACCAATTATTTTATTATCCTTTAAATAATCCATAAATTCCATATTATTATCTAACTCTGGTGCATATGTTACTAATTTAATTAAATTAGAACTATTTAACATCTCTAATATTTCTTTATTTGGATCAATTCGATAAAGTGGATTTTGTGCTGCAATATACTCTTGTGATATAAACGGTCCCTCTAAATGAACTCCACCAATTTTAGCCCCCTCTTCATGACCAACTAATTCAGAAATATCATCAATCACGTTTTTCGTAATCTCCAAATCATATGTCATTGTTGTCGGTAGAAAAGTTGTTGTACCTTCTTGAACTAAATTTTCTGAAATCGCTTGAATTACTTTTTTATCATTATCCATAACATCATAACCAACCGCTCCATGAATATGTTGATCAATAAAACCAGGTACAATATATTGTCCTTTAGGATGAAAATTAATTTGTTCACCCTTTATAAAACTTATTTTTTCTTCTTTTACAAACATTCTATGATTATATTTAACAAATTCATGGTTTAATAAAATTTTCATTCTTCCTCCATTTAAATTATATCAAATTATTTAAATGATATATATTATATATAATAATTTATTACTTACTAAAATGACATTTATTTTAATCATGTAATTACAATATTTTTTATCAGAAAATTATATTATGTTTTATTCATATTTTTTATTTCTAATATTGCTGATTCCATAGTTTTACTAATTCCTTGATGAAAGAATACAACTTTCCCTAATTGATAATCCTTTTTTCGATTAACTCTTCCTGCTATTTGTATTAGAGCAGCTTTATTATACATCATACTACCTGCACT
>CAMZNW010000148.1 GCA_947313935.1 uncultured Mollicutes bacterium | reverse complement strand
ATGCAGTTATTACACTATAATTAAAACGATAATACCGTTTTAATATAAACATAATTATTATAAATCCTAATAAATTCCATAGACTTTCATATAAAAATGTTGGTTGATAATATTCACCATTAATTTGCATACCTTGAACTATAAAATCTGGTAAATGAAGTGTCTTAGATAAAAAAGAGTATGTTGTTTTAGGTCCATGAGCTTCTTGATTAATAAAATTTCCCCATCTCCCTATAGATTGTCCTAAAATTAAACCAGGTACCATAGCATCAGTATATATATATAAATTAAAAGAATATTTTTTACTAAAATATATCGTAGTTAATAAACCACCAATTATTCCACCATGAATTGCTAATCCTCCATGCCAAATAGCAAATATTTCACTAACATTATTTTGATAGATACTATAATTAAAACAAACGTACCATGTTCGAGCACCTAATATTGCAAATATAATTAAATAAAATATATAATTATCAAATATTTCGATATCTTGGTGATGAATAACTAATTCTTTTTTGGCTAAAAAATAAGCTATTAAAATTGCACTGACAATTAAAAAAGCATACCATGTAATCGTAAAAGGACCTAATTTCAATATGATTGGATTCATTTTTCTCCTTTATTACGTAACATTTCATTTAAATCATTCACAAAACATTTCGCTGAATCATAATTATAATATTTTTTCAATTCAAAATTAGCAACTGCTACTTCAATCAAATTAGAAATACTTCGTCCTGCAGTTATAGGAATTTGTATTTTAGGTACATTACATGATAAAATATCTTCACTTTTAGTAATTGTTCCAATTCGCTCTTCATTTCCATCTAAAGTTTTTAATTCAATAACTAAAACTATTTTTTTAGTTGGAATCACACGAGTTACACCATATAATTTTTGAACATCAATAATACCAACTCCACGAATTTCCAATCTATTTTTTAATAATTCAGGGGCTGAACCAATTAATATTTCATCATCTAATTTCTTTATTAGAACTGCATCATCTGCTACTAAAAAATGTCCTTTATTTAATAATTCTAATGCTACTTCACTTTTACCAATTCCACTTGCCCCTTTAATTAATACACCTTGTCCATATATACTCATCAATACTCCATGAATTTGAGTAGTAGGTGCTAACTCATAATCAAGTAAATTGAATATTTCAGATAAAACACGTGAAGTACTACGTTTTGATAAAAAAATTGGAACATTTCGCTCATTAGCTAATTTAATAAATTTTTTTGGTGGAACTAAACCACGGCAAAATACAATTAAAGGCACTTCTTCAACAATTAATTGATTAATAATATTATTATCATATTCAATTTTTTCTAAATAAGTAACTTCATTTCGACCAAGAATTTGTACATATTGCTTTGGGAAGTAATCAAAATATCCGGTTAACTCCAAACCTGGTCTTGATATATCAGAAAAATTTATATCTCGTTCTAAAGTTTTACTATTAGTAATAACTTCTAATCCATGTATTTGTTTAATAATGTATTTAACATTTAAACCCATTAATCCTCCAGCATTTCAACTATTTTTGTTTTATATAGTTGATCAATGTTACCAGCTCCTAATACAGCAATTACATGATTATTAGATATTTTAGTTAAAAATGATAAATCTTCTTCTACTACTACTCCATATTTATTAATCTGTTTTTTTAAAATATTTATATCTATTTCACTACTTGTTTCACGAACTGAACTAAATATTTCAGCTAAAAATACATTATCTGCAATAATTAATTCTTTAGCAAATTCATCTAAAAATTCTATTGTACGTGAATATGTATGTGGCTGGAATAAAACTGAAATTGTATAATTAGGATATTTTTGTTTTATTGCAGCTAAGGTTAAATTAATTGCTGTCGGATGATGAGCATAGTCATCTATTAAAATTATTTGTTTTTTTTTAGAGATAACAGTTGTTTCAAAACGACGACGTGTTCCTTTAAATGTTGCAATATTATTAATTATTTTATTAATATCAATATTATTAACTAATCCTAACATTATAACTGCTAAACAATTATAAACCATATGCATTCCAACAAATGGTAAAGTATAAGTTCCTAATTGTTGATTATTATAACTTAAATTAAAACTAAATCCCTCTGAGGTATTGTTTAGATTATATAAAACTAAATTGTTATCTTTTTTTAAACCATATGTATACTTATTTTTATGTTCAATTATCTGACAATTTTCATCATCACCATTTATAATTAATAATCCACATTGATTAGCATACTTTTGATATACTTCACGAACATGTTTAATTGAAGTGAAAAAATCAGGATGATCCATTTCAATATTATTTATTAATCCTATATTAGGAAAATAATTTAAAAATGTTTCTTTATATTCACACGCCTCAAAAATAAATCTTTTAGCATTATTATGCCCAACACCTGTTCCATCTCCAATTAAAGAAATAATATTTTCATCTCGATATAAAGCATTAACAATCCCTGTTGTTGTTGTTTTACCATTAGTTCCTGCAATTCCAATTGCTTGATACTTTTTAGCAAATTCATTTATAAAAGTGTAATAATATCGATAATTGATATTATTATTTAATACATATTCAAATTCTATATTATTATGAGTAAAAGCATTCCCCACTATTACCATATCTATATCATTAGTAATATTATCTATATCAAAATAATTCATTTTAATTTCTTTTTGTTCTAAAACATCTTGAGTAAAAATATGTTCTTTAATATCACTCCCAGATACATCATGTCCCAAATCTTTTAATATACAAGCTAATGCTGACATTCCACTACCTTTTATTCCAATTAAATAGTATTGCATATCATCTCCTAAAATCACTACCAATTTTATATTGAATTTCATCAAATAATAAAATCCCTGATTTTTCTTCTGAAATACCTAATTCTGAAGCAGAGCAAAGCATCCCATTTGATTCAACACCCATTACCTTTGATTGCTTAATTTGCATAGTATTTGGCATAACTGCACCAACTATAGCAACTACAGCAATTTTTCCTTCTACACAATTACTTGCTCCACAAACTATTTGAATTATCTCATTACCAATATCTACTTGACATATTTTCAATTTTTCACTTTTTTCATGGTTTTGAATACTAACTATTTTTCCATAAATAAATCCAAATTGATAATTATTAAATAAAGTACAAAAATTTTGTTCTTCTTTTTTTATATTTACAACTCCACTAGTATAATTATCTATTTCAAAAATATTTAATCCTACTAATTGTTTTTTTTTATCATAAAAATATTCAATATTATTTATTTTTTCTTTACTATCAACTATTGCCTGACTAGTATTAATTAAAACTTTATTTTGTTTATTATAATATGTTGATATAATCATTTTACTCCTAATTAATTTTTTTTATCGAATTAAATATATATGCAATGTCTGAAGCATATTTATCAATTTTTTCTTTTGGAAATACTCCAGCAATAATTTGATCACCTGATACTAAATCTATTTGTAAATAATCTTTTGTACTATTTTTAATTGGGTTATCCCATATTCCAATGTATTCACTTTTATTATCCGTAGTTACATAAGAATATTCATACTCCTTTTTTTTTTTTTTTTTTTTTTTTTTTTTTTTTTTTTTTTTTTTTTTTTTTTTTTTTT
>CAMZNW010000147.1 GCA_947313935.1 uncultured Mollicutes bacterium | reverse complement strand
GACTATCTAGTATACTTAGTGAATTTTTGTGAAGAAGTAAAAGCTGGAAAATGCACAATATTAAATTCAAAAAATTATACTAACCTAAAAAAAAAAGAAAAATATATTGATATAAAACATTATATTTTTCTTGGAGAATATAAACCATGGATTAAAATAACTAGAAGTAGTTACGGAAATGATCATGCTTCTAAAGTTAATTTGTTATTTTTTAAAGCATGGTATGAATTTGCTCGAAAAAACAAATCATTAATAAAAAATTACAATGATTTATTAGATGTTGAGGCATCAAATAATAAGTGTATAATTGATGTTATGCTATTTTTAAATTATGAGAAAAATGAATTATATAAAGAAAATATTAAAAAAAATCAAAAATATCAAAATGTTGTAAAAAAAGATATTTATTTGCAAAGCGGTAAAAAATATATGAAACTAAATGGTTTTGATAATAAATTATTAGCAACAACAGAATCGAAGAAGAATTTAAATATGTGGATTATTTTAAAAGCAAAACCACACCAAGCTATAAAAATAAAATATAATAAAAAACAATATAAATATAAAAAACGTATTAGAATATTGAAAAAAAATTTTTATATTTTATTATTTCAAGTTCCTAAAAAAGAATTAATGGCAATTGAAGGTTTACAAGAAAAATTTGAAGTGTTAATTGGAAAAAACAAGTATTTTTTATATAATAGAAAATTTACGAGTGTTGAAAATATTAACAATATATCAGCAATACAATATTCTCATAAAAACAATATATTTTATTTGAGAAATGGTTTTGATGGACGTGTAATTTTCCAAAAATCAAATAAAGAATATTATAATACGCCTAAAAATTTAAAGATTAGTAAAAAATATTATAAAAAGAATTGTGAAAATAAGTACATTATTTTATATGAAAAAAATGCACTACATTTTGAGGAATCAGCATATAAATTGTTTGAAAGGATATATGACAAACCAAATGTTTTTTTCGTATTAAGAAAAGATTCTCCTAAATATAAAGAGGCTAAATTGCGTTTTGGTGATAAGATTATCGAACCTAATGAAAAAAGATATTATAAATATGTAATGAATGCTAAGTATTTTATTGGTACAGAATCACCAATGCATATTATAGGTATCAGATCATATAATAAATATGTACGTATGAAGGTGATGAATAAAAGTACTAAGTTTATATTTTTACAACATGGTATTACATATTCATTAAGTTTAAAAGGTAATTCAAGAATTTTATTTAAAAAGAATTCTAATTTAAATATTGATAAGATTGTTGTCTCATCAAAATTAGAAGCAGATCATTGGAAAACTTATGGTGGTTTTAGTGATAAAGATATATATAATACTGGATTAATTACTTTTGATAATAAGAAAATAAATAAAAATGCAAAAAGTATTGTATTATTATTAACTTGGCGTCCTTGGGAAGAATACTTATTAGAAAATGTAGAAGAAACTACATATTATCAAGATATACTAAAGATTGTTAACAACTTACCAAATGAGAAAATTAAAGCAAATTTTAAAGTCCTTTTACATCCTAAATTTAAAAATTTAGAAATGACATCAGAACTTAGTAAGTATATTGTTACTAGTTCTATTGATGAAATTTTAAATGAAGCAGATATTTTAATAACAGACTATTCATCAGTTTGCTATGATGCATTTTATAGAGGTAGTAAAGTTATTTTTTGGTGGAATAGAAATAATGAAAATATGCGAAAATATAATAATAAACTCATGTTAACTGAGGATAATATATTTGGGCCAATTGTATATAATAATAAAGATTTATATAAAGAAATTGAAAATAATTACTTAAAGAAACAATCAGAAGAAGCTATTATTAAATATAAGCAAATTAATGAATTTGATGATGATAAAAACTTAGAACGTCTTTTAGAACTACTTAAGCGTGATAATATAATTTGAAAAAGTAATTATATAAATTGTAGTTAAAGTAGAACAATGACTTTAAGTAAATATAGTATAATAGATGATGTAATAGGATATGTGTATTTAATAAGTGTGTTATCACATATTTTATTTATATTATATCTTTTTATATTCACTTAAAGGATATAATGTTGATCTTTTTTATAAAATTTTTATAAAAAAGAGACTAAATCATTTTACTTGCAATTATAATGTAGTTAAAAAATTATTAGTATCAAAAGAAATATATGTTGATACTCTAGATTACGATATGGAATAACATTGTAATAATTTTAAATATATTATTTGACTAATTAATGATTAAGTTTCAAATTCATAAATTATATTATATCCTAATTTATTAGTATATATAGTATAATATAAATGAATTGAAATGGAGAACAAATGAAAATAAATTGTGTTTATAAAGATGGATTAAATATAGAAGAATTAGAACAATTAATAAATTTATATTTTCCAAATAATATTATTTCTGAAAAACCAGATTATGTATTTTCTTTTGGGGGGGATGGAACTTTTTTACAAGCAATAAATAAATATGGTGATACACCAAATTATATTGCAATTAATATGGGTTCACTAGGATTTTATGCAACTTGGGAATTAAAAGATTTAGAATTAATTTCAAATGAATTATTAACTATGAAAGTATCTGAATTATCTATGTTAGAAATTAATTATTTATATAACAATAAAGTACAAAAACATTTTTGTTTGAACGAAATGACAATTATTAATCCAAATAAAACACAAATTTTAAATGTGTATATAAATGGACAAATATTAGAAAATTTTCGTGGTACTGGAATTTGTATTTCAACGCCTTCTGGATCAACGGCGTATAACAAATCATTAGGTGGG
>CAMZNW010000146.1 GCA_947313935.1 uncultured Mollicutes bacterium | reverse complement strand
TATTATTATTATATTTATTTAAATACCAACTATGATTATTATAAGTAACCCCATGTTGTAAAAATATTTTTGTACCTTTTTCTAAATCACGATAATTTAACATTGCACTTTTTTTAATTTTAGAATACATTGTATGCGATTGATGACTTGTAAATATTACATCATAATTAAAAGAATATATTAAATGTTTAAAACTACCAGATTTAATTATCTTAAAACCTGCTTCTTTTAAACGTAAATAATCAATACTTTCTTCTTCTAAAATATAATAAATATTTTTTTCACCTTGTTCTTTTAAAAAAAAATAAAATGATTCTCCATTATCAGCTGCATTTATTCCTCGATCTGAAATTAAAATGATTTTTTTATATCGATAAATTATTTGTGATGTTTTTATTATTAATCGATTTATTAATACTTTTTTACCAGATTTTTTCATTAGTTTATATTCAAATTTACTTTTTTCAAATAAAGAAATACGTTGTTTTATTATTAAATTATGATCAAAAGTTGCATAACAATGTTTTTTTATTTTATATAAATTTAATTCATGATAAAAATCATTTATTTTTTTTACTAATTCAAATTGTAAACCACAATATTCTATACTTATTTCAATAGTTTTATTTTTTAATATAGTTTGATCTAATATCAATTCATAATAATTAAAATCATCTATAATAGCATCTTTAATTGCATACATTTTTTTTGAATAATCAAATTCTAATTCTTCATTATTAACATATACTTTTAAATTATTTTTACAAAATACTTTATGCATATAACAATTTATTTTTACAAAACCTTCATCATCTTCAAACTTTGTAATATATACTTTTTTAGTTGCATAATATATACTTCCATAAGTATTTTTGATATCATTTTCTTTTTTTAATAATTTGTTTTGATTAATTATTTCGTCATTTGTTGAGATAAAATGATCAATTTTACTAATTACTTCATGATATTCATCAAAAGATATACATGGACTTTTTTTAGGGAAAAATGTTACAATAATTTCAGATGTAACTTTTGATAATATATCTTTTATTAC
>CAMZNW010000145.1 GCA_947313935.1 uncultured Mollicutes bacterium | reverse complement strand
AAAGTAATAGTATTAACAGTAATAAGAATAATGAAACTTCAGCCTTTAACGATATCCCACGGTAGTTATAAAAAAAACTACAAGTTTTAATGTATTTTTATTCAATGCATTCAACTATTAAATAAAGGGAAAAATTAACTTTTGTCGTTAATAATGATAAGGCATATATACTATATGAACACTAAAGAATAACGAATGATTAAGAAAGAATTATTCTCTTAATAATGATCTTCAAGGATTTGCAAATAAAAATGATTTTACATTTATTCCTAAATTATATCAAGCTGAATGTTTAGAAGATGCAACATCAATAGCAAAAACACTTGCAAAAAAAGGCGATACAATTTTATTATCTCCTGCTAGTGCAAGTTATGACCAATATAAAAATTTTGAAGAGCGCGGAGAACATTTTAAAAAAATAGTGAAAGGTTGCTAATATGGGAAGTTATTTAATAACAGCAGGTGGAACAGGTGGACATATAAATCCAGGTGTATTAATTGCAAAAGAATTAGTTTCAAATGGAAATGAAGTTATTTTTGTATTTTCTCAACGTGCTGTGGATCATATTATTTTAGATAATGAAGATACATTTACAAGTAAATTTTTTAAAATGAGTGGTTTTGAAAGAGAAATAACAATTGTAAGTATTTTTAAAAATATTCGAAATATTTGGCGAACAATGATTGTTTTTATACAAATAATTTATCTATTTTTAAAATTCAAACCAGATTACGTAATTGGAATGGGTGGATTTATAAGTTATCCCGTTATTAAAATAGCTAAATTATTTAAAGTTAAAGTGGTAATTCATGAACAAAATAGTTATCCTGGCGTAGTAAATAGAAAACTATGTAGTCAAGTTGATAAAGTGTTTTATACTTATCAAGCAAGTACTAAATATTTTACAAAAGCGAAAAAATTAGTATATACAGGAAATCCACGTGGAGAATTAGCAAAAACAAAAAGAAATAGCAATAAAAATAATGAAGTGTTATTTATTGGTGGTTCTCTTGGGGCAGAAGCTATTAATAAAATTGCAGTTGAATATGCGATAGAAACTAAACAAAAAACGACTTTAATATGTGGGCAACGTTATATTAATAAATTAACTGAAAGATCTAGCAATTTGAATTTAATTGAGTATGCAGATGATTTAGTAGAAAGAATTGCAATGGCTCAGATAGTAGTTACCCGAGGGGGAGCTACAACATTATTAGAGTGTATCAATGCATTAGCTTTAACAATTGTTATACCATCACCTAATGTTGTTGGTGATCATCAAACTAAAAATGCACAAGAATTAGAAAAATTAGGACTATTAAAAATTATAGAAGAAGATAATTTAAACTTAGTAATGTTAAAAAGTAAAATAAATGAAGTATTATTGGAACAAGATATATTAATCTCAAAAATGAATGACTATAGTGAAGTTAAAACAATGGATTTAATTATGGAGGAATTAATATAATGATAAATAAAGTGGCATTATACATACAAGAAAATGCATTAGGTAAAATTGAACATAATGTTGAAATTCGTTATCATACAACAATGGATGTTGGTGGAACAGTTTGTTATATGTATTCCCCAATAGATTTAGAATCTTTACAAAAAGTTATTAAATATAATATTGAAAATGAGATATATTATATTATATTGGGACGTGGATCAAATAGTATTTTTCCAGATGGACATAATGAAATATTTGTAATTAAAATTTCTAATATTTTAGATGAACTATTAATTGAAACAGATTATATTTATGTAGGAGCAGGGTATTCCTTACAAAAATTATCTAAAAATTTATCAAAAAAAGGATTTTCAGGTTTAGAATTTGCAGGAGGTATACCAGGAACAGTTGGTGGAGCAATTTATATGAATGCAGGTGCTCATTTAAAAGAAATGAAAGATATCATTAAATCTGTTGATATAATTGATCAATATGGTGAAAAAAAAACTTTATTAGTAGAAGAATGTGATTTTAATTATCGTTATTCTATTTTTCAAACAATGAAAGTTGTTATAATAGGCGTAAAGTTAAAAGTTATTATTGCTAATAAAGCAGAAGTATTTAAACAAATGTCTGGGAATCTTGCTTATCGAAAAGAAATGCAACCACTTGAAAAAAAATCATGCGGTTCAACATTTAGAAATCCACCTGGATATCATGCGGGAAAATTAATTGAAGAATGTGGTTTGAAAGGGTACAAGATTGGTGGAGCTATGGTTAGTGACAAACATGCTAATTTTATTATCAATCAAGACAATGCAACGACAAGTGATGTATTAGAATTAATAAAATATGTTAAAAAAGTGGTATTTGAAAAAACTGCGATTAGTTTACATCAAGAATTAGAATTTATTAACGGAGGAGAATAAATGTCAAATGAATCTTTTGTTTGGGATGATATACCTAATGATGATGAAAAAGAACAAAAATCATTATATAATATGTTTAATGAAATACCAGAAGATGATGAAGAAAGTGAAAAAAATATAGATAAACATAAGGTGGATAAAAAAAAAACTTCTGATTTTAAAATGTCTAAAAAGGGGAAAGTATTAATTGCAATAGTTACTATAATCATCATGATTATGTTATATTTATTAATACCATATAATAAAATTAATGATATTAATGTAAATAAATTATATTTTAGTACAAAAGAAGATGTAATTGATGTATCTGGTTTAGAATTAAAAAAATATTATAATAAAATTGACTTAAGAAATATAAAAATAAAATTAAAAGATTCTAATCTAGGGATAGTAAAAAGTAAATATAATTATAAAAAAAAACTTTTAGATGTTAATATTCAAGAAGTTAAACCATTAGCAATGGGTGATGATGGTAAAATGTATTATTATGAAAAAAATAAAATAAGTTCTACAAAAGAAAAAAGTTATGATGTACCCAAAATGGTAGATTTAGACAAAAAGCAACAAAAAAAATTACTAATTAGTTTATCAAAGTTAAATTATGATATCATAAAAGAGATAACAGCAATAACAATTATAAAAGATATAGATAATAGAGATTTAGTGTTATTTCAAATGAAAAATGGTAATTATATTGAAATTTATATGTCACAAATTGCAGAAAAAATGCCATATTATTTACAAATGCAACAAATTATTGATAAAAAAACGAATGGAAAACCAGGAGTAATCCATTTGGACTTAGGAGATTATTATGAACCATTTAAATAAAAAAAAAATAGTTAATGGTTTTACAATATTTAGAATTATTGGAATACCATTTTTATTTTTATTTAGAGGTTGGAAGTTATTATTATTAGTTAATTTAATGTTTATTAGTGATTATTTTGATGGTTATTTTGCTCGTAAATGGAAAGTTGTTTCAACTAAAGGAGCAATATTAGATTTATTAGCAGATAAATTATTAGTAATTGTTATTTTAACAATTGCAGTGCTTAATCAAAGTATTGGAATTATTTTATGGGCATTAATTGTATTTAGAGAAGTGTATTCAATGGTAATACGTTTTCAAACAATGGCAAAAGGTCGAGAATTGATTGCTGCGTCAATGGTTGGAAAAGCAAAAACTGCATTACAATTTATCTCGATTGATTTTTTAATTTTAGAAATACCAAGTTATAAATTTTTATTATGGTGTGTTGTAATATTAAGTTACTATTCTTTTGCTACTTATTTCAAGAAAAGCAAGGAGGTTTAAATTAATGCAAAATAAAGAAAATGATTCATTGAAATTTGCTACACATAAAATAACTAAAGAAAAGCAAATGAAAATGCAAAAAAAAAAGTAAAACGAAATGCTTTTTATACAATGATATTAATGTTATTATTTTTTCTTATTGTAATATTTAATACAACTAAATTAGAAATATTGCATGTTTCACATGGTCGAAATTTAGATAATATTGCTAATATGTTATATACAGAAAAAATAGAAAATTCATCACAAAGAGGGGATATTTATTCATCAGATGGTGAAGCATTAGCAATAAACGTTCCAACATATGATATGTATGCAATTGTTGATAAAGACTATAAAGATTTGTTAGGAAAACCAGATTATGTTATGGATCCAGATAAAACAGAAAAAGATTTGTTAGGTGTTTTAAATTTAACAAACGATGAAAATGCTAAAAAAATATTTCATGAACAATTAAATAAAACTGATGTAAAACAAGTTGAATTTAGTACATATGGGAAAAGTTTGAGTGTTGATCAAAAAAATGCTATTGATAAAAAAAACTTACCAGGAATAAAATTTAATTCTCATGTTGAACGACGTTATCCTTTTAATGATTTTGCATCATATATTTTAGGATATTCAGTTCTAGATGATGAAAATAAAAATGTTGTAGGCAAAATGGGTGTTGAAAAAATGATGGATGGGTTTTTAAAAGGACAAGATTTTAGTTCATCATTAAAAGTTGATCACAATAAAATACCATTAAAACAACAACAAT
>CAMZNW010000144.1 GCA_947313935.1 uncultured Mollicutes bacterium | reverse complement strand
TTATTTGTTCATAATCTATATCAAATAAATGATGTGCCTCAATTATTTCTAATCCTTTATTAAACATAGTTGCACTATCAATAGTTATTTTTGCTCCCATTGACCAATTTGGATGATTCAATGCTTCTTCAATTGATATATTTTCTAACTCTAAACGACTTTTTTCTCTAAAACTTCCACCTGAAGCTGTTATTATTAATTTATTAATTTCATTTGTTTTTTCGCCATTTAAACATTGAAATATCGCAGAATGTTCACTATCAATTGGAATTATATTAATGTTATTTTCACGAGCAAGAGGCATAATAATATGTCCTGCTGTTACTAATGTTTCTTTATTTGCTAAACCAATATCTTTTTTAGCCTTTATTGCATTTATAGTTGGTTCAAGTCCAATAAATCCAACTATAGCAGTTATAACAATATCTGCAGATTCATAAGTTGCTACTTTATTTAAACCTTCTTTACTAGAGATTACTTGCTCTACATCGTGAATTAAGTCAACATCATCTTCATTTTTAACTGAAACTAATTTAACACTTGGAAATTGTTTTATTAAATCGTTAGCATAACTAATATTATTTCCAACTGAAAATGCAACTAATTGATATTTATCTAAATTATTTTGAATAATATCAATTGTTTGTTTACCAATTGATCCACTTGCTCCTAAAAGTGCTATTTTTTTCATTTTTCTCCTAATTTAATACAATTATTAATAATAAAAATAATATACTTGATGTAATCCATGAATCTATTCGATCTAAAATACCACCATGTCCATATACAATATATCCACTATCTTTTATTTTGGCATTTCTTTTCATTTTAGATTCTAATAAATCTCCTAAAATTGAAGTGAATAATACAAGAACAATAATCGTAACTATTTCGATATTATTTATATTCGGTGTTATTTTTAATATATTATTTTTAAATAAAAATACATATAAAACATAAAACATATTCGATACTACTATTCCACCTATTACTCCTTCAATTGTTTTATTAGGAGATACCTTTGAAAATTGTATTTTTCCAATACTTTTCCCTATAAAATATGCAAATATATCATTTAACATTACCCCTAATAATAATACAAGTACATATTGAGTAGAAATTATATTTAATATTATTAAAGCACTTATTCCTAATAAAAAAATAATTGTATAAAAAATCAAATAATTTTGTTTTTTTCGTTCTTTTGTACATTTTAATGCTTGTAATATCTCATATATTCCAATTATTCCATAAATTAATATTAAATAATTAAATAAATTTAATATAAAAGATAATATTAACAAAATAAAAAATACGGTTGCTCCAATTATTCTTTTTTTCATCTTCCCCCAAATCTGCGATTTCTATTTTGATATTCTAGAATAGCTTTTTTTAATTCTTCTTTATTAAAATCAGGCCAATAACATTTCGGAAAAACAAATTCAGCATATGCTATTTGCCATAACAAAAAATTACTAACTCGTAGTTCTCCACTTGTTCTAATTAATAAATCAACTCCACTTTGATTTTGAGTATATAAATACTTTTCAAGTATTTCTTCATCAAATTGTAAAACTCCATCTGCAATTGCATTATTAACAGCTTCGACAATTTCTAAACGCCCACCATAATTAAATGCAAGGTTGCAAATTAATCCTGTACAATGTTCACTTTCTTTTTCCATTTTTTTAAATAACTCATTTAATTCTTTTGGTAAATTATTTTTCGTTCCAATGACTTTAATTTTAACATTATTTTTAACTAATTTTTTGAATTTACTATCATAAAATTTAAATAATAATTTAAATAAATAATTTATTTCACTTTGCTCTCTTTTCCAATTTTCAGTTGAAAATGCATAAAAACTCATAATTTCAATCCCTAATTCAACTCCTAATTCAATACAAGATTCAACTTTTTCTACACCTTTAGAATGCCCAAAAGAAACTGGCATTTTTTTTTGTTTAGCCCAACGTCCATTTCCATCCATAATAAATGCTACGTTTTTAGGTATATTTTCTAAATCAAGGTCTAATGATTTTTGTTGCTTTTTTTTTAGAAAAAACATTATATTGTC
>CAMZNW010000143.1 GCA_947313935.1 uncultured Mollicutes bacterium | reverse complement strand
CGTTCGACTTGCATGTATTAGGCATGCCGCCAGCGTTCATCCTGAGCCAGGATCAAACTCTCAGTAAAAGTTTGCTGCTCATTTTTTTGTTATCAATTATTATATTGACGGGTTGTTATCTATTTAGTTTTCAGAGTTCTTCCTTGTTGATTTGTATCCTTACCAACAAAATATATTATAGCATTTTTTTTTATATGTGTCAATCATTTTATTATAATTTAACATATTTTTTTAAAATTAGTTCTTAATTCCTTCTTTTTTTTAATATAAATTTAAAAAAAAAGTGTATTTCTACACTAATTCTTCTAAGTTTATGTCATTATAACCTACTATTAATTTTTGTGTTACATCATCTACTAAAATTGGTCTTTTTAAAATTGATGGATTATTAATAATAAAATTAATTAATTCTATAGTTGTCATTTCTTTTAAATTTTCTTCATTTTTTTGAAATATACGAGAACGATTAGAAATAATATCTTCAAAACCATTATGTGCATATTTTAACATAAAATTAATATCTTCTTGGATTAAACCTTTTCCCAGAAAATTAATTTCTTCATAAATTATTCCTTCTTCTTTTAACCAAGAAAGAACTTTTTTGCATGATGAACAACTATAACTTGTATAAACTTTTAACATTATTCCTCCACTGTATCAAAAATCCCTTTATAATTTGCAACAATTCCTGTTCCAGCTGGTATCTTTTTACCAACTATGATATTTTCTTTAATCCCACGTAAATAGTCTCTTTTCCCTCTAATTGTTGCATTTGCTAATATTTTTGCAGTTTCTTGAAATGATGCCGCTGATAAAAAACTTTCAGATTCAAGAGATGCTTTTTTTATTCCCATTACAACAGATTTCATCATAGCAGGTTTTTTATTGTTTGAAATAGCCTCAGTATTTTTAGATAAAACTACATTTCTACGTACTAATTCTCCCGGTATTAAATCAGTATCTCCTGATTCAATGATTCGAACATATTTTAACATTTGTGATACAATTATTTCTACGTGTTTATCGTTTATCCCTACTCCTTGTAAACGATATACTTTTTGAATTTCTTTTAATATATAGCTTCTAACATCTTGTAATCCACGATATTCTAATAATTCTTTTGGATGAATAGAACCTTCAGTTAATACTTCACCTCGTTTTACTTTATCTCCATCTGCAATTTTAATTTTTATACCATGTGGAACGTTCACTTCTACTAATGTTTTTTTATCATCATTTTGAATTAAAAGTTGAAAACCAGCTGCTTTTTCATTAATTACTACTGTTCCACTTTCAGTTGCTATTTTAGCTTGACCTTTAGGAGAACCAGATTCAAATAATTCTACTACTCTTGGTAATCCTTCTGTAATATCTGCTCCTGCTACTCCACCAGTATGGAAAGTACGCATCGTTAATTGTGTTCCTGGTTCTCCTATAGATTGAGCTGAAATAATTCCTACAGCCTCACCAATATTAACTATTTTATTATCTGAAAGATCTCTACCATAACATTTTTTACATATACCTCTTTCATTTTTACATGTAAAAACAGTTCTCATTTTAACTGATTTAATTTCATTTTCATCAATTAATATAGCTTGTTTTTCAGAAAGCATATCATTTGCTTTTGCAATTATACTACCATCTTGAGCAAAAATATCTTCTTTACATGTACGTCCAATAATTCGTTCAGATAATTTAACAATAATTTCATTCCCTTCAGTCATATCCGTAATTTCATTATAGTCATATGTACCACAATCTTCAGTGGTGATTACGACATCTTGAGCAACATCAACTAAACGACGTGTTAAATATCCTGAATCTGCGGTTTTTAAAGCGGTATCCGCTAATCCTTTACGTGCACCATGTGAAGAAATAAAATATTCTAATACAGTTAATCCTTCTTTAAATGATGACTTAACAGGCAATTCTATAATACGCCCATTCGGTGCAGCCATTAATCCACGCATTGCTCCTAATTGTGTAAAGTTTGAACGATTACCACGAGCTCCTGAATCAGACATCATAAATATATTATTTGTTGTACTTAAATTATTCATTAATCGTTCTGTAATATACTCTCTAGCTTCTGGCCAAATCTTTTGAGTTATTTCTTGATAACGTTCATCTTCAGTTAAAAATCCATCAGCAAATAATTTATTCCATTGATCAACATCTGCTTGTGCTTTATCTAAAACATCTTTTTTTTCTACACTAACTACATCAGTATAAGAAATTGAAATACCTGATAAACATGAATATTTATATCCTAATGTTTTAATATTATCTAACATTTTTGAAGTTTCACTAATTGAATATTTTTTAAATACATCGTAAATTAAATCTGATAAAAAACTTTTTTTAAATGGTAAACAAATTTCTGTATTTTTTAAAACATCTTTTAAATTTGTACCTTTTTTAATTAAAAATTCCTCTGGTAATATTGTTAAATTATCTAATTTTGGAGTATTTATAAATGGAAAATCTTTTGGAGTTATATCATTAAAAATAATTTTACCTACTGTTGTTAATAATAATTTATCACTAACATCTTGGTTATTAAATAATGTATTATCCATTGTATTTGCATCAATAAAAACACGATGTTGTAACTTAATTAATCTATTCTCATATGCAAGAATCGCTTCATTAACATCTTTAAATATATATACGCTTGAATTTTTTTCTTCTAATGTTAAATAATAATTTCCTAATATCATATCTTGTGATGGAGCAACAATTGGTTGTCCATCTTTTGGATTTAAAATATTATTAGAAGCTAACATTAAATTTGTAGCTTCTAATTGTGCTTTCTCACTTAAAGGTAAATGAACAGCCATTTGATCACCATCAAAATCGGCATTATAAGCAGCACATACTAAAGGAGATAAACGAATTGCTTTACCTTCAACAAGTTTTGGACTAAATGCTTGAATTCCTAAACGATGTAAAGTTGGAGCACGATTTAATAAAACTTTGTGTGTTTTAACAACTGCTTCTAATGCTTCCCAGACATCTTCATCTTGTGCTTCTATTTTTCTTTTCGTTGAAGGAATATTAGGAGCTTTGTTATGTTTCATTAAATATCCCATTACTAATGGTTTGAATAATTCTAAAGCCATTTCTTTAGGTAAACCACATTCATCTAATTTTAAATTTGGACCAACAACAATTACAGAA
>CAMZNW010000142.1 GCA_947313935.1 uncultured Mollicutes bacterium | reverse complement strand
TTCATCATCTTCTTCTTCTTCAACTTCCATGATATAGAAATCTTGTTTATAAAGTTCTCTTTCTGCCATTTCTTTAAGATTACCTTTATTAACCATTGCTTGTGCTGACCCAGCTTGTAGTACATCTCAAAGAATGTCTTCAAACTCAAATAAGTCTTCTTTTTCTAAGTTTTCATATTTATCCAGATATTCATCAAAGAAGTCATCCATTCTGTTTCCTTGTTGAAATGCAATATCATCATATGTGCTTGAACCTACATAGTGTTCAATAATATAGTCTTTTGGGTCAGTATCATAGATTACTTGAGAAATCCCTGATAATTCATTTGTTAGATTTTCAGTTTCTTGAGTAAGAACATAATCTTTTAATTGTTCTTTTGCTTCTTTTCTATTATAAGCGTAGATTGTATCATAAGTAGTTCTACCATCTCTATAAATTTCAAATTCTATTAATTTTTTGTTTTCCATTATGTATTACCTTCTTCTTCATTTTGTTTTTTATTTTGTGTTGATAGTATTGCACCTATCATGCTGTCAATTTCATTTCCTACAAGATTATTAAATTCTTCTATATCAATGTCTAATTCTGCTGAATAGTATCTTACACCACTGCTTACTATAACATCAGTAAGTTGTCCAACTTCGTCTTCCCATGGTTTTAATACATTACTTAAATACCCTTCTGGTAAATCAAAGTTAAATTTTTTAACACTTTCATTCTTTTCAAAATATTGTTCTATTCCATCAAGAGCAGTTGAAATTATTGTAATTCTTATTGCTGCTTCTCTTGCTGTTAATTCTTCATATTGTTTGTTTTGTTCCATTTTGGAACCCCCTTTGTTTTTCTATTTTAAGTGTTATCAGGAAGTCTAATTCCTTCAACATATTTATTATAACACAACTAATTTAAAAATGTATAACTTTTTTAAAATATTTTTATTGTTTCAAATAAGACAGCAATTAATTCATTACCATCTTGTGTAAATACCAATCTATTATCATGAATATTCACATATAATAGTTTAACCCTGTCTCGCTTAAATCTTAGTAAGACTTCATCATAACCTTTACCTTTTATTGTTGTTGTTTTTATTTGATATGGTATTCCACCAATTCAAACATCAATCTTACCAACCACATCTTCAAAGTCCGTGGCTTTTGAACCAGATAAAGATGACCTATGGATTAACACATGTTCAAAGAACAAGCCTAAAAACCTATTCTTTTCATTAAATTCTAATGGTTCCAACATTAGTATGTCCATCAGATTGTTGGTTAGAGATAACAAGTTATCTTCCATGTCAATCTCAAATGCTAAAGATCAAATGTCTTTAACATGATAGAAGACCACCATTTTGTTATCTTGTACTTTTATTGATACTCTTCATCATTTATTAATTGTTATTTTCTTCATATTCTATTCTTTCCAGTAAAAATTCATTTAATTCATTAATTGCTTTTTTATTTAACTTATTAAATCTTTTTCTAATGTCAATATCATTCACACCAATTATCGCATAATCTCTATTTGGTTTCATGTAAGTATAATATCAACCATTTCCCATTTGTTTGATTGGTTTTTCTTTATTTCCATAAACTGATGCAGCTTCAATGACTTTTCTTGTTTTTAAACCTTCTTTTTTACCAACACCAAACATTGCTTGCATGATATCTCTTTTGAAGTATAAATCAGAAACAATTAGGTTTCCATTTGCATCAGTAGTAAATTCAATACCACCTGAAATAATAGCATTATTTCTACTAAATATTGTTTCATAAACTGGTCTTTCACCACCATAACCGTCTTTCATGTTATAGAAGATTGCTACTTTTAGTTCTTTTCCTTCTGAACCATTTATGATATCAATCAATCTGTTATCTAACAGAATTAATTCTCTTATTGATTGTATTTCTCTATAAAGGTCAATCATAGGCCCTTTTTTACTTCATGTTTCACCTGATTGGTTTCCTTTAATAATTAGTTTGATTAATTGCTTTGTTGATTTTCCATTAATATTGATTGGGTGCTTAATAAAGTCCATTATCATATAAGTATACTTAGTTAATGATTTGAAGAAGTCAACATTATATATTGTTTCCCTTAGTTCTTCAAATGATAGTTGTTATTCAATGATTGGTGAAATC
>CAMZNW010000141.1 GCA_947313935.1 uncultured Mollicutes bacterium | reverse complement strand
AAGTGTTCAACTTTTGAATCAACACTTGTTAGTGTTTTTACAACCTTTGCTATTCACTTTACTTTATTACTAAAAGGTGGGTTAATTCAAATTGTTTTGAACTGTGTTCAATCTTGTGATAGTCCATCTTCTTTTTTTGTAAATCCATCTGAAATAATACTTGAGAGTCTTTCTTTATTAAAATCATTAGTAGCAACATCAATATCAATTTTGTCAATGTTGTTATCTTTCATAACATATTCAATTATATTTATTGGTGTGTAATACTCATTATTAATTGACGTTTTTGCACCACTACCAAGTTTACCTAATTGGTGTTGGTTGTTTTTTTTGTTTTCTTCCATTATATTATTCTCCTTGTCTTTCTCGCTTTAACAGTATTATTATAACACAAAAAAATTAAATTTTATAGTAAAATATAAATAAAAGAAAAAAGACTGATAGGTAAAATATCAGTCTTTTTATTAACATATTGTACTATGACATAACGTATTTTTTAAATCTTGAATCTCTTGGTGTTAACTCACTTGGTCTATCAACTTTAACAAGTTTATCAAAATTATCACTATAGTAAATTCCACCAAGTTCTTTTTTAAATTCACTATCGATTGGTGTTTTTGATAGATCATAATAATTATCTTCTATTGAATCTTTCGAAGATACCAATTTAAATGCGATACCATAAGTGTCTCTGGTAATATATTGGTAAGCATATGCTCCAATGCCAAAGACAAAGTTATCTGATGAAAACCCTAAATCTTTAGCTTTTTGAAGAATATCTGTTACAGTTTGTGGAGACATACCTTCACCAAAGATTATTCCAACATTATTTAATAATTTATATTGTCTTCCATTATTAACAATAATTGTTTCTCCGAATGTTTTTGAAAGAGTTTGCAATAGTCCAAGTCTTTCTTTTGTTCCAAAGATAACTTCAATTGGAAGACCGCTATCAGGTCTAAAGACAGTTTTTTTGGCTCTTTTTTTAATAGCAGTAACTAAATCGCTGTTTTGATTATCTAATGTTTTAATGAAATCATTCATGTTTCATGTATCAATTACTAAAGAGATGATTCCATCTTCAAATTGAATTGAATTAATTAATTTTTTGTAAGTCTCATACTCATTTTCTTTTTTACCAAGCATCATGATTGAGTGCTCTGTAGCATAAACTGTTGATGCTTTATTAATTTTTGTTCCTTCATCTAAAATCATATTATTGTGCATAATATCACTAAAGAAAGCATCTGAGCTAGAAAAGTAATATCTATGTGCAATATCAGTAATTACAGATGAGTATGTATCTGTTGCACCTCTTGCTGAGAAATTGTGTAATTGATATGGAACCATAGCAGTATTATCAGAAGTTTCTTTAGCAAAACTTTCAATAATATTAAAATACCTTTCTGCATTAGATGCTACTGTTGTTGGTAATCACATATTTTGTAAAATAACAGTTTCAAAATATGGAACTAGTCATCCAAACCCATTAATATTATTAGCTATTGTTAATAATGGATGTTTGATTGAAACTTTATCTCCATCTTTTCTATATCAAATTGTTATTGGTAAAAATCCAATTTCTCAAAGGTCATTAAATTTATTAATAATTGAAATGATTGAACTGCTGTCTCTTCAAACTCACATATAATCAGTCATGATGGTTGCAACAACAACGTCAAAGATTTTTAATTCCTCTTTAGTTAATAAAAAGAAATCTTTAAAATTACTTTCTATAATTTTAATCATGTTTAAAACTCCAAAAGAAATAACATAACCTCTATTATCTGTTTCATCTGCAACTCCTCTTGCTTTTATTGATGCAACAATAACATCATTGTTTTTTGCTACTTCATTGATCATTAATGGATGAGAGATTTTATACCCATCAGCAATTAATACTTTTGAAACAATTTCTCTTATTTCACTAATTGTTTTCATTTTTGGTTGTACATTGTTTTGTTTGTTAAATATTTTGTTTAATATTTTCATTCTTGCTCCTTTGTTTTTTATTATTTTATTTTAACTTTTACCTTTACATTAGAAATTATCATTAGCTTCATCATCATACTCAATAAAATATTCTTCTGTAGTGTCATCAAGATAATTATCTTCTGAAACATAATCTTTATAATCATCACTTGATTTATAGTAAAGTTCATAAATTTTTCCTGACTTAAGATCATTTTCAAAGTCTTTTACTTCTTCTTCAAAGTTAACATATTCATTAGCATTAGTTTTTTGTTTTTTGTTCTTTGTTTTTGGATCAAAAATAAAATTACATAGTTCACTATAAATGTTTTTAGTTTTATTAAATCACATAATTATAATTCTCCTTTCTTTAGATTCTTTCTTCTAATATATTAATAACAACTTCTGTTGCTTTAATAATTTCTTCAATTTGCACAACTTCATTTAAATAATGGTAATTTCCTTTGCTACGATGATTATTAAGTAAAATTACAATTAGTTCATTTTCTCGCTCATATAATTTTATTGTTTTTTTTAACAACACTTTATAAAATGATAATAATTGGGTTTTTGTAGTTTTACTAAGTTTTTCTTTATTATACATATTATTTATATCTCCTTTTTCATCATCAACAAAATTATACCATAAGACAAATAAAATAAATTGTTTATAAAATTATTTATGATGCTTTTTAAAATACATGCTATAATTAAAATTGATATAAGCAATCAC
>CAMZNW010000140.1 GCA_947313935.1 uncultured Mollicutes bacterium | reverse complement strand
TTATCATTTATATACAGCAAAAGAAGTTTATTTTACAGAGTATGAAAATAGTGATTATAAAAAACAAGAGCAAAAATGGATTTTATTAACTGATGGGATGCCTTATATAAAAAAAATATCAGATATAACTGTATATGATGAAACATGGAGTAGTACTAAAAAAGAAAATAGTCTTCAATTTATTAAAAATATAGATGAGGTATATAGTGCAAATTTACAAAGTTATAAAATATTAAATGGTATTTTTAAAAAAGAAGTTATTGTTCATAAACAATATCCTAAAATTACTTGGTTACTCAATAATAAAAATGATTTACATTTGATAAAGAGAATTAAGAAAAAATATAATTTAAATGAAAAATTAAAATATGTGTTATATGTTCCGATAAGTCGAGAATATAAATTTAAAATTGATATGCAAGAAGTACTAGCTTTTTTAAAAAATGATGAAAAATTAATAGTTGCACCACATTATTATAACAAGTATAGTGTCCCAATTGATTATCCAAATGATAGTATTATTTTATCAAAAGAAGTAAATTTACAAGAAATAACTTTAATTAGTACACGTTTAATTACAGATTATTGTTCAATTGCATATGATTTTTATAAATTAAATAAAGAAGTGATATTTTATCAACCAGATATATTATTATATCAAGAATTACATGGTTTATATACCAATGAATTTGAAGAAGTATTAAAAGGAGAAGAATGAAAATTACTGTAATAGGTGTAGGTTATGTAGGGATTCATCCTGTAATAAATTTTGCAAAACTTGGTCATGAAGTAGTAGGGTATGATATTTCAGCACAACGAATAGAACAATATAATCAAGGTATTGATCCAATTGGAGAAGTTGGAGATAATACAATAAAACAAACTACAGCTAAATTTACTACTAATTTAAATGATATCAAAGGATCAGAGATATATATTATCGCAGTTCCAACTGATATAGATGAAAATTATAATCCTAATTTACATCCGCTAAAAAGTGCATCAAGAGATGTAGCAAGTGTTATAAGTAGTGGTGAAATTATTGTATATGAATCAACAGTACATCCAGGAGCAACAGAAAAATATTGTTTTCCAATTATTGAAGATATTTCAAAACTTAAAATAGGTGCGGATATAGATGTAGTATATACACCTGAACGTGTAGATCCAGGAAATAAAATTAATACAGTAATAAATACGCCTCGTGTAATAGGTGGAACAAATAT
>CAMZNW010000139.1 GCA_947313935.1 uncultured Mollicutes bacterium | reverse complement strand
ACTTGCGCCATCATGAAAATTATTATATAATTTAAATATAAGTAGTATGAAGGAGGATTCTATGAAAAAAAATCATTTTGAACAATGGAATGGATTTACAAAAGGAGTATGGAATAAAGAAATAGATGTGAGAAATTTTATTCAAAATAATTTTTTATATTATGATGGAAATGATGAATTTTTATCTGCTCCAACAAAAGCAACTTTAACTTTATGGAATCAATGTTTAGAATTATCAAAACAAGAACGAGATGCAGGAGGAGTTTTAAATGCTGATACTAAAATAATTTCAACAATAACTTCACATAGTCCTGGATATTTAAATAAAGAATTAGAAAAAATAGTAGGATTTCAAACAGATGAGCCTTTTAAAAGGTCATTACAACCATTTGGTGGTATAAATATGGCAATAAATGCTGCAAAATCTTATGGATATGAAGTTGATGAATCCGTTAAAACAATTTTTACAAAATATAGAAAAACCCATAATCAAGGAGTTTTTGATGTATATACTGAAGATATGCGAAAAATAAGAAAATCTGGGATTGTAACCGGTTTGCCAGATGCATATGGTCGAGGAAGAATAATTGGAGATTATCGTAGAATAGCTCTTTATGGAATAAATTTTTTAATCGATGATAAAAAAAATTATCTACAAAATACTTCAATTGTTATGTTAGAAGATACTATTAGATTACGTGAAGAAATAACAGAACAAATTAGAGCACTAGAAGAAATAAAAGAAATGGCTGCGAGTTATGACTACAATATATCATATCCAGCTTCAAATGCTAAAGAAGCAATTCAATGGATATATTTTGGATATTTAGCAGCAATAAAAGAACAAAATGGGGCTGCAATGTCACTTGGACGTACTTCTACATTTATTGATATTTATATTCAACGAGATTTAGATAAGAACATTCTTTCAGAAGAAGAAGCACAAGAATTAGTTGATCATTTTATTATGAAATTACGATTAGTTAAATTTATGCGAACAGAAGATTATAATGAATTATTTAGTGGAGATCCAACTTGGGTAACAGAATCAATAGCTGGAGTAGGATTAGACGGACGTCCACTCGTTACAAAAACATCATTTCGATATCTTTGGACATTAAAAAATATTGGAACATCACCGGAACCAAACATGACTGTCCTATGGTCTGAACATTTACCACAAAATTTTAAAGATTATTGTTCTAAAATGTCAATTAAAACATCTGCTATTCAATATGAAAATGATGATTTAATGCGTATTACACATGGTGATGATTATGCAATTGCTTGTTGTGTATCACCAATGAAAATAGGTAAGCAAATGCAATTTTTTGGAGCACGAGCTAATTTAGCAAAAGCATTATTGTATGCAATAAATGGTGGAGTAGATGAAAAAACAAAGGTACAAGTTACTCCAGAATATCAAAAAATAACAAGTGAGTATTTAGAATATCAAGAAGTAGTAAAACGTTATAAAATTATTTTGGAATGGGTTGCTAAAACTTATGTTGATGCTTTAAATATAATTCATTATATGCATGATAAATATGCTTATGAACGTAGCGAAATGGCATTGCATGATAATGAAGTGCATCGTTTTTTTGCAACTGGAATAGCAGGTTTATCAGTAGCATGTGATTCTTTATCAGCAATTAAATATGCTAAAGTAAAAACAATCCGTGATCAAGATGGATTAGTTGTTGATTTTGAAGTTATTGGAGATTTCCCTAAATATGGAAATAATATAGATGAAGTAGATGAAATAGCAATTGAATTAGTTGAAACATTTATGAAAATGATAAAAAAACATCCAACATATCGAAATTCAGAACCAACTATGTCGATTTTAACGATTACTTCAAATGTCGTATATGGAAGTAAAACTGGAAATACACCAGACGGTAGACGTTCAGGAGAACCATTTGCACCAGGAGCTAATCCAATGCATGGAAGAGATCAAAATGGAGCAGTAGCATCTTTAGCTTCAGTTGCAAAGTTACCATTTAAATATGCTGCCGATGGAATATCTAACACTTTTAGTATTGTGCCAAATGCTTTGGGTAAAGATGAAGATTTAATAGCACAAAATTTAGAAATAAGTTATCAAGATTTAGGAATAACATTAGAAGAATTAAAAATGTTAGCAAACGATGAATGTGAAGGGCAAGCTTGTAAAATACCAAATTTAGATTAAAAGGAGGCATTATGAAAGTTACTCAACAAGAAAGAAATTTATCAAATATGTTAGATGGTTATATGAAAAAAGGTGGTCACCATTTAAATGTCAATGTGTTTGAACGCGAAACATTACTAGAAGCACAAAAACATCCTGAAAAATATCCACAATTAACGATACGTGTTTCAGGTTATGCTGTTAATTTTATTAAATTAACAAAAAAACAACAAGATGATGTTATTGCACGAACATTCCATAATGGATTATGATTGATATTAAAGGAAATATTCATTCAATTGAATCTTTTGGAACAGTAGATGGACCAGGTACAAGGTTTGTTATTTTTTTACAAGGGTGTCCAATGCGATGTTTATATTGTCATAATCCAGATACTTGGTCAACAAAAGATAATTATATCATGTCAGTTAATGAAATATTAGATAAATATAATCAAGTAAAAGAATTTGTATCAGGTGGAATTACTGTATCAGGTGGAGAACCATTAATACAAATAGAATTTATTATTGAATTATTTAAAACTTGTAAATTAAATAATATTCATACATGTATTGATACATCAGGAATTACTTTTAATAATAAAAATGTTAAATTGATGACGAAATTTGATGAATTAATTAAATATATTGATCTCGTATTGTTGGATATTAAACATATTAATAATGATAAACACTTGGAATTAACATCTTTTAATAATATAAATGTTTTCAAATTTGCTAAATATTTGAGTAACAATAAAATTAATATGTGGGTAAGGCATGTTGTAGTTCCAAATTTAACATTGAATGATCATTATTTATATCAATTAGGTATTAAATTAAAAGAATATAATAATATTACAGGTTTAGAAATATTACCTTATCATACAATGGCAATAGCTAAATATGACCAACTTAGGATAGAATATCCTTTGAAAAACACTTTGCAATGTACTAAACAAGATGCTATAAGGGCTAGACAAATTGTTTTATATGCTTGGAAAAACTAAGGGAGAAAAATGAAAAAAATTATTAAAAATGTGATTTTGATACTAATAGTAGTATTAGTAGGGTTATCAATACATGATAAATTAATACAAAAAGATATAAGTATTCCAAATAAAGAAAATAGATTAAAAGTTATTAACACAGAAATAATTAAATATAAAGATTTAAAAAATGTTGAAAATTTAGGTATAAAAAAAAATCAAAATTTAGAAAAAATTGATTTAAAAATAACTAATACAACTAAGAAAAAATTAACTTATAATTTGTATAACATTCAAAGTTTTGATAAAAAAAACAACATTTTGAATGTTAATAGTTTATATTTTGATGAAGATGATGGACCAATAATTTTATCAGGAGTATTAAAACCAAATGAAAGTATAGAAGGTAAAATTTATTTTTCATTAAATGATGGACAAAAAATTCAAAGAATTATTTTAAATAATGAACAAATGGAAGAAGTTGCATCAGTTGTTTTATAAATTGTAGATTTTGAACGTCCTAATTTATAAATTTTTTTGATAAGAACAATTTTTTCGAATAATATACTTTAATTATTCTTCGTTCGTGGATTATTAAATGTGTATAACTTAGTTATTTTTGTTTATTAAAATTATTATTATATATTTGATTCATATTATAATCATTTCTGAACTATTTAAAGTGTATAATATGAATTTTTTTGTAAATACTTTATTAAATTAAGAGTTAAAACAGTCTACTTGGTATTTCAATATACGTACATTTTAAAATAAACAAAAATTAAGTAAAATATGTTATTATATAATTGGCACAAAAAAACATATCTGTATATATTAATATTTCCTAGTGCCAATTAGGTGGAAGTATTAATCAGATAGGTGTAATAACAAATGGAGGTAATATGTCAATAACAAAAACACAATTAGTAGAATCAGGTGCTCATTTCGGACATCAAAGAAAAAGATGGAATCCTAAAATGCGTGAATATATATTTACAGAAAGAAAAGGAACTCATATAATTGATTTACAAAAATCAAGTGAAATGTCTCAAGTTTTATATGATCAAGTCAAAACTGTTGCTGTAACAGGTGATATTTTATTTGTTGGTACTAAAAAACAAGCCAGTGAATCAATTAAATTAGTTGCAAAAAAAACTAATCAACCATATGTAGACAATAGATGGTTAGGTGGAACTTTAACAAATTTAAAAACAATTAAAATTAGAGTACAAAGATTAAATGATTTAGAAGAATTATTTGCAAATGAAGAATTATTAAATGCTTATCCTAAAAAAGAACAAGTTTTAATGCAAAAAGAAGCTGCAAAATTAGAACGTTTTTTAGGTGGAGTACGTAAAATGGAAAAATTACCTAAAGCTATTTTTGTAGTAGATTCTGAAAAAGAAAATATTGCAATTTTAGAAGCTAAAAAATTAGGAATTAAAGTATTTGGAATAGCTGATACAAATTCAAATCCAGATTTATTTGATTGTTTTATTCCAGCTAATGATGATGCAATTAAAGCTGTTGATTTAATTTTAAATTATATTGGAGATGCAATTTTAGAAGCTAAGGGTGGAGAAGTTAAATTATAATAATTAATAAGGAGAAGTATGTCTATTGCTAGTTTAGTAAAAGAATTAAGAACACGTACGGGTGCAGGAATGATGGATTGTAAAAAAGCTTTAGAAGCTTGTAATCAAGATATAGATAGTGCAATTGATTGGTTACGTGAAAATGGAATTGCAAAAGCAGCAAAGAAAGATAATCGTATTGCAGCTGAAGGTTTAACTAAAGTTGTAATAGATGGTAATAATGCAATTATTTTCGAATTGAATGCTGAAACAGATTTTGTTGCTAAAAATGCAGAATTTTTAAATTTATTAGAATTAATTGGAAATGGATTAGTAAATTCTAAGTGTAAATCAATTGAAGAAGCTTTAGCTTATAAAATCAATGAAGATACACTTGAAACTATTATTCAGCAAGCTACAGCGAAAATAGGAGAAAAAATCACTTTTAGACGTTTTGTAATTATTGAGAAAAATAATGATGAAATTTTTGCTAGTTATTCTCATATGGGTGGAAAAATATCTTCATTAGTATTAGCTAATGGAAATGATGAAATTGCACTTAAAAATATCGCAATGCATATAGCTGCTAGTAATCCAATGTATTTAAATGAATCGGAAGTAGATTCAAGTGTTTTGGAAAAAGAACGCGATATGTTAACGAAAGAAGCTCTAGCTGAAGGTAAACCAGCAAATATTGTTGAAAAAATGATTATAGGTCGTATTAAAAAATATTTAAAAGAAATATGTTTAATGGATCAAATGTTTGTAATTGATACTGATAAAACAGTAGCTCAATTTGCAATAAGTTCATCTTTAGAAATAAAATCTTTTACTAGATTTGAAGTAGGAGAAGGTATTGAAAAAGTAGAAGTAGATTTTGCGGCAGAAGTTGCTGAAATAGTTGGAAAGTAAATACCATTAAAGGATACTAATAGTATCCTTTATTTTAACAAAAGGGGAAACAATGGCCAAAAGAGTATTATTAAAATTATCAGGTGAAGCAATGGCTGG
>CAMZNW010000138.1 GCA_947313935.1 uncultured Mollicutes bacterium | reverse complement strand
ACTAACTAAAAGGAAGGGATAAGTTTATTATAAATATTACAAGATAAGATAAAAATAATGTTATAATTATATATAATATAAAATTTTTTCGAGTAGAAATTAGATGGTTAGGAATATTAAAAAGGAGAGTTATGAATAGCGTATTAAGTTTTATTAATGAAATATTAAATTGGTTGTCAAGTAATCCAATTTATGTTTATGGAATTTTAGTAGTAGGAGTATATTTTACAATACAAATGAGATTTGTAAATGTACGTTATTTTAAAAAAGGTTGGCAATTAATGTTTTCTAAAAAAGGTGGGAATGGAAATAGTTCTTGTGCATCAGCAATGTTAGCAATAGGTGCACGTGTAGGAACAGGAAATATTGCCGGGGTAACATTTGCAATTATGGTAGGAGGTCCAGGAGCAATATTTTGGATGTGGGTAGCAGCATTTTTTGTAATGGCTACTTCATTTATTGAAACAACTTTAGGACAGTTGTATAAAGAGAAAAAAGCTAATGGTGATTATGTTGGTGGACCTAGTTATTATATTGAAAAGGGATTAGGAAAAAATTATAAATGGTTAGCAAAATTATATGCAATTGTTATGATAATTACTTTTTCAATGTTTTATTTAAGTGTTCAAACATCAACAATCATCACTTCAGTATATACGGCATTTAATATTACATTAATGAGTGGTTTAGGAATTTTATTAATAATTGTTTTAGCTGTATTGACTGCATTTACAACATTTGGTGGAATGAATAAGTTAATGAAGATTTCAAGTGTTATAGTACCAATTATGACAATAGGTTATGCTATTTTAGTTGGTCTAATAATAATTATGAATATAAGTTTTGTTCCAACTTTCTTTAAATTGGTTATTACACAAGCATTTGCACCTTTAGCAATATTTGGTGGATCAATTGGGATTATTATTCAAACTGGTGTTAAACGTGGAATATTCTCTAATGAGGCAGGGCAAGGTTCAGGTGCAATAGCAGGTGCATCTAGTAATGTAGCTCACCCAGTTGAACAAGCATTTGTACAAATGAATACAATTTTCATTGATACTTTTGTAATCTGTACACTAACGGCATTTGTTGTTATTTTAGCTTTATATACAAATGGACAAGGTGCTTTTATGAATTATCAAGACAGTCTTGGCTTTTCAAATGCAAGTCAAACAATGGCTGATATTCAATCCAATGTACCACCAAGTTTAATTGCAACATTATCTTTTAATACTTTTTTATTAGGTGGCGGTAAATTACTTGCAATGTTCTTATTTTTCTTTGCATTTTCTTCAATAATTTCTGATATTGCTTATGGGTATCAAAATTTATCTTATTTGACAAGAGAATCAGGGGTAAAAAAAACAAAAGTTTTATTTAATATATATAGTATAATGACAATTGTAATGGTATTAATAACTCCATTTTTATTACAATTAGCAAAAATAAATCCTAATTTTGATTTATTTTCAATGGCAGATAATTTAGCTTCATTGTTATTTTATTCAAATATATTTGCTTTGATTGTTTTATTACCATATGCAAAAGTACTATTACGTGATTATGAAAAACAATTAGCTTCAAAGGAAGAAATTAAATTTGATATAGAAAAATTGCCAATCAAAATTAAGGGAATTAACAAATAACAAGTTAATAATTATTTGTAATTAATTTATTAAATTTTATAGGATAAGGAAACTTAGTTATTTATAGTATTAAAAATTCATATTATAATCTTTTAAAATTTATTTAAGAGATGTAATATGAATCTTTTTTGTAAATATTATATTACATTAAGAACTAAAATAATTGAAATTAAATTTAAATATTTTGTAAAAAAGTTTATATATAATTTATATATGGTATTTAATTTTTTAATAATTTTATGTTTATATTATTTGTTTATTTTTTATTTGACCTTTATCATTTTATTATATCCAAATAATATTATGTACTTACTTTAACAAATTTATTATGATATTATCACATGTAATTAATAAAAATGTAAAAATAATTTACACAAACAATTTTAATTATGATATAATATAAAAAGTTTGGCCAAAAGGAGGAAGAATGAATGAAGAAATTAATTTTAAGTATGGTGTAGATGAGAAACCTGAGTCCAAAAAAGAAAGTTTTGTACTTAGTTTACAACATGTATTTGCAATGTTTGGGAGTACAATTTTAGTGCCAACATTAATTGGGATTGATGTATCAACAGCTCTTTTAACTGCCGGGTTAGGAACTTTAATTTATACTAGTATTACAAGTAAAAAAGTTCCAGTTTTTATTGGTTCATCATTTGCATATATTGCAATTTTAACGGAGTTATTAAATAATGTTGGACCATCTGGATTAGGTTTAGCTGTAATGAGTGTCGGGATTGTATATATGTTAATATCACTTGTAATAAAATTAATTGGATTTGGTTGGATTGATAAAATGCTTCCACCGATTGTAATAGGACCAATTATTATTGTAATAGGATTATCTTTAGCACCTGTTGCAATTAAAAATGCTGGTTTTTTAGCAGGAAATACCAATACAAAAAGTATGATTATTGCACTTGTTTCAATGTTAACTGTTGTACTAGTATTATTACGTGGGAATAAAAAGATACAAATGATTCCTATTATTAGTGGAATATTAGCAGGATATGTTATGGCAATGGGTTTAGGAGAAGTTGATTATAGTGGTATATTTAGTGATGGATTATTGAATCTTCCAACTTTAAATATTCCATGGATTAGTTATAAATTTCATTTAGATTTAGGAATTATGATTAGTGTACTACCTTTAGTATTTGTAACTGTTGCAGAACATATAGGAGATCATACAGTTTCAAGTTCAATGTTAAATAAGAACTTTTTAAAAGATCCAGGTTTAGATAGAACATTACTTGGTGATGGGGTAGCAACTTTTGTGGCTGGATTTTTAGGGGGGCCTGTAAATACTACTTATGCAGAAAATACCGGGGTAATAATGTTAACAAAAATTGCAAGTGTTTCAGTGATTAGAAATGCTGCGATATGCAGTATTATACTTGCATTTTGTGCGCCAATGATTAATTTTATTAATTCAATACCAATGGCAGTAATGGGTGGAATATCAATTATATTATTTGGGATGATTGCACAAAATGGGATTAGAATATTAATTAATGCTCAGTTAGATTTTTCTCATGCTCGTAATATGATTATTTGTGCTGTAATATTAGTATTTGGTTTAGGTGGTGCAGCAG
>CAMZNW010000137.1 GCA_947313935.1 uncultured Mollicutes bacterium | reverse complement strand
AGTACAATGAAAACTTTTTTAGTTGCTGCAGCGATGGAAGAAGGGAAATGGAATCCAAGTAAAGTGTATAAATCTGGTACAGTCACTAAACCAGATTGGGGTCTTGATGCAAATAAAAAACCAATTCATATAAGTGATTCTATTTATAATGAGTATGGATTGGATTGGGGGAATATTACTTGGGAAAAAGCATTTTATTATTCTTCTAATGTTGGTATGGTTGATATTTTAGAAACTGTTACAAATAAGGTGTGGGAACATTATATGACAGATATATTTAAGTTTGGTACACCAGTATCAAGTGAAAATATGAAAAATGAAAGTGGTGGAGATTGGACTCCTGAATATCCAATTGAATATGCCAATTCAACATTTGGGCAAGGAGTAACTGTAAATGCTTTACAAATGCTTCGTGGATATAGTGCTTTTACTAATAAAGGTAAAATGGTTAATCCTCATATAATTCAAAGTATGCAAGATCCAACAAGTGGAGAAATATTTTATAATGATGAAACAGACAAAACATTAAAACCAGTTAAAGTTGTTTCACCAGAGACAGCAACTAAAATTTTAAAATTATTAAAAGGTGTAGTTTATTATGTTGATCCAGATAATAAATGGAATTTAGGAACAGCTTCTGCTTATAAAAATGGTAAGGTTAAAATAGGGGCAAAAACAGGAACTAGTGAAATATCTAAAAAAGATGGATACGAAGCTTTAAATAAAGCAAGTTATATTTCTTCTGTAATGGCTGTTGCTCCAATTGATGATCCACAAATAATATTATATTCGGTTGTAGTAGCTCCAAAAGTAGATTCAGCACTTTCTTATGATCCACAATCTGTTAATTCTATTATTGATAATACAATTGAATATTTAAATAATGATAGTACAATTATTGATCAAAAAAAAATAGATAAAAATCAATATCAAATTGAAGATTATCGAGGTCAAGATATTAAAACAATAGATGCAAAATTAAAAAAAGCTGGAGTTAATACAATTAAAATAGGTAATGGAAAAATAGTTGATCAATATCCATCTAATAAACAAGTTATTTCTAAAAATCAAGTAGTTATATTACGAGCAAAAGGGACATTTGATTATCATAAATTAAATAAAATGCCTTATAATGAAGCACTTGGAATATGTTATGCTCAAGATTGGGATTGTCAATTTAATGGATTAGGAAATGTTTATAAGATTGAAAAGATTAATGAAACGACTTATAAAATAGATTTAGAAGTACCAAAAGATTTGAAAAATGATATTAAAAATAAAAAATAGAGGTGCTTTATGGATTATCACAAATATACATTAGTAACTAAAAATAGTAAAGAAGTTATAAAAAATAGTGTTTACTTTTGTTTTATTGGTGAACAAGTAGATGGACATATTTTTATTGAAGAGGCTTTTGAATCTGGAGCCTCTTTAGTAGTAGGAACTAAAAAATTATATATGAAAAATTATGTGCAAGTAGATCATATTTTAGATGAGTTTGTTTGTGCAGCAAAACAAATAAATAAATATAATACAACTAATATGACTTATTATGGAATAACGGGAACTGATGGTAAAACTTCAACAGCATTATTAACACATCAAATTTTAAATAAATTATCAACAAGTGCCTATTTAGGTACAAGTGGATTAATGATTGGTAATCAACCAAGTTCATATAATGGAATGACAACACCATTTGCTGATATGTTATACCGTGGAATTGCTCTTGCAAATGAACATGTTGATAATTTTGTTATGGAAGTTTCTTCACATGCATTAGTACAAAAAAGAATTAAAGGATTAGAATATCAAGCGGTAGCTTTTACTAATTTAACTAATGAACATTTAGATTTTCATAAAACAATGGAGCAATATTATTTAGCAAAAGCAGAAATAATTAATTATGTTAAACCTACTGGAACAGTAGTAATTAATATAGATGATTCATATGGAAAAAAGTTAGCAAAAGAAATTGAAGAGCCAATGAAGTTAATAACTATTTCAACAAAACCAGGAGCTACATTTTATATGCATGATTTAATAATGTCTATTGATGGCATAACTTTTAAAATAACTGTAGCTAATAAAACTTATATAATAAAATCTAATTTATTAGCTAAATTTAATATGTATAATTTAA
This sequence comes from uncultured Mollicutes bacterium, assembly GCA_947313935.1. GTDB lineage: Bacteria > Bacillota_I > Bacilli_A > UBA3375 > UBA3375 > CAMZNW01. Next base: position 5,711 of record CAMZNW010000137.1, on the reverse strand, counting down.
CAATGTCTATAGCATTAGTTTATAGTCAAGGTGTTTCATTAATAGAGATTATTAAAACAGTCAAATCATTAGTAGTACCTGGACGAGCTGAATTAATTCAAAGTGATGTGGTTGCAAATTGTATTGTTGATTTTGCACATACTCCAACTGCTATTGAAAAAATAATGAATTTTGTAAAATTATATAAAAAAGATGAGACAAAAATATATGTAATTGGTGGAAGCGCTGGTGGACGAGATAGTTCTAAACGGCCATTAATGGGTGAGGCTATGGCTAAATATGCAGATTATGTTATTCTTACAGAAGATGACCCCCGTAATGAAAAAGTAGAAGATATTTGTAAACAATTAGCAACAAATATTAAGAATTATAAAATAATTGTAAATAGAGTTGAAGCTATAAAGTTTGCACTAACAAATACAACTAATAATGATATTATTGTATTACTAGGAAAAGCTGGACAAACAAAAATGTATTATGATGGTTTCACAAAAGAATATAATGAACAAGAGATACTAAAAAAATTAATTGAGGAGTTAAAATGAAGGATGTTAAAAATATAGAAGATTTAATAAAACAAATGCAACGTGATAAATTAGAAATTGATGTAATAAAAGAAGAAAAAAATCCAGAAATAACTAAAAAATTAGAAGAAGAACGAACAATTGGTTTTGGTGATTTTACAATGGGTGATATGAAAGTTATCAATATTAAAGAAGATTTGAAAGAATTTGATTATTTTGAAAATCCAAGTGAGGAAGATTTAGAAATAGAAGATATTTTAATTGAAGAAGAAAATGAAAAAAAGGTACACAAAAATGAAAATGAAAATCCAATAATTGAATTTAATAATATAGGCTTAAAAATAAATAAAACAATTATTTTAGAAGATGTTTCATTTAATATAATGCCGGGAGAATTTGTATATTTTGTAGGTAAAAGTGGAGCAGGTAAATCTTCATTGTCAAAAATGATTTATCGAGAAATAAAAAATACAACGGGAACATTATATTTAGATGGACAAAATATTACACGTTTAAAAAACAAAAATTTACCAAAATTACGTCGTAAAATTGGGGTTATTTTTCAAGATTATAAATTACTTAATGAAAAAACAATTTATGAAAATGTTAAGTATGCTTTAGATGTAACAGGATATCCTAAGAAAAATAAAAAAGAACAAGTTTTAAAAACTCTAAAAAGTGTAGGAATAATAGATCAAAAAGACAAGTATCCGGATGAATTAAGTGGGGGTCAACAACAACGTGTTGCCATTGCTCGAGCAATAGTTTCTGAACCAATAATTATTGTAGCAGATGAACCAACAGGAAATTTAGATCCACAAAATGCGTTAGCTATTATGGACATTTTAAAAAAAATAAACGAATCTGGAACAACAATTATTATGGCAACACATGATGTAGCAATTGTAAACAAATATAAAGAACGTGTAATTTTATTTGATAAAGGACAAGTAATAAATGAGTCTATTGGAGGATATATTTATGAATAACATGATGAGTGTATTAAAAAGTATGTGGAGAAATATTTCGATGACAATAACAAGTTTACTATTGGTAATTTTAACTTTATTAGTAGTAGGTTTTGTAGTTATATTAAGTATTAATACTCATCATATAGCAAAAAATGTAATTGACAATATATCGATATCAACTTTTTTGGAACCAAAAATATCTAAAAAAGAAAAAGAACAAGTTGAAAATGAAATTAGGAATATTGATGGAGTTAAGAAGGTTACACTATCTTCTAAAGAAGTGGAATTGAAACAAGTTACTAAAAATTTTGGAAATAATGGAGATAAAATATATAACTATTTTGAAAAAAACAATCCGTTATCTGATGTTTTTGTGGTTGAAGTTAAAAATAATGTAACAGATTTTGAAGTGATTAATCAACAAATAGAAAAAATTCATGGTGTTGAATCATCAACATATGGAGAAAAAACAGAAACTAAAAATTTTGTAAATTCAATGAGAATGATTCAAATTATTTCAATTTTAGTTTCAATAATATTATTAATAATATCAATATTTATAATTACTAATACGATTAAATTAAATATTAATGCGCGTTATAAAGAAATTGAAATAATGCGCTTGGTAGGAGCAACAAAACGTTATATTCGTTTACCTTTCATTTTTGAAGGAGTATTAATTGGAATAATAGGTGCACTAATTAGTTCATTATTTTTATTAGGTGGATATTATTATTCAATAACATATACTTTAGTTGGTGCATTCAAGGATGGGTTAGTTAACTTTAGAGATATCATTAATATAATTTTTATATTATTACCACTTGTTGGTATATTGATTGGTATAATGGGATCTCGAATCGCAATTAGAAAACATTTAAAAAAATAAGGAGAATAATGTCAAAAAAACAACATAGTTCATTATTTTTAATTTGGATGATTACTTTAATATGGGGAATAATAAATTTATATAGTGCTAGTAATATTATGTTAATGACAAATAATGTGGCCCCTTATTTATTAATACTACCTAGTATTTTAATTTTAAGTGGAGGAACTGTATTTTATCATTTTATTAGAAGGGCAACTTATGCAAATATATATGCTATGATTAAACGTTCTGCATTAACTATAAATTTAATTGTACTCGGAATGTTGTGTTTAGTATTATTAATAGGAGTTGATGCTGAACATAATCTTGGTGCAAAGAGTATAATAGATATAGGACCTGTGAATATTCAACCAATGGAATTTTATAAAGTATCTATGTTATTATATATTGCATATTTTATTTATTTTTTAAAAAATAAGCATTATAAAACGATTCATACGATTTCAGTTAATATATTTCTAGCAATAGGGTTGATATTCTTAGAACATGATTTAGGTGGTGTAATTATAATAACAACTGTTTTAATAATAACTTTATTAATTGAAGGCGAAATTCAAAGTTTATTAAAAAAACTACATTATACGACTAAACAATGGTTGTATGTATTTGTAGCAATGATAGGAGTAATAACATTATTAATTAATTCGATGTCAAGTATGCATATGGATAGATTTAGTGCTTGGATTAATCCATTTAGTGATGCTAAAGGGGCAGGATATCAACTTATTAATGCATTTATTGCTTTTTCCAATGGGGGATTATTAGGAAATGGATTTTTAAATTCAACTCAAAAAACTGGTTTTTTAACAGAACAAACTTCAGATGCTATTTTTGCAATAATTGGTGAAGAATGGGGTTTATTTGGTATATTATTTACAATTATAATATTATTTGCAATTGTTATATTATGTTATAGTATTGCAATTAAGAGTACGGATAAATTTAGTGAAGTATATGCTTATGGTTTTGGAACTTTAATTTTTGTTCAAACAGCTGTAAATATAGGGGGAATTACTGGAACAATTCCTTTAACAGGTGTAACATTACCATTTATAAGTTCAGGTACAAACTCATTAATATCTTTAACAATTGGATTATTTTTTGTAATAGTAATAGATTTAAATAATAAACATCGGAAAGTAATTCGAAAAATAAAATCAGATAAATTATTTATGGATGGAGAAAAATGGAAGAATTAGTTAAGTATGTAAAAGAATATGGTTTTGTTTATCAAGGTTCAGAAATATATAATGGTTTGGCTAATACATGGGATTATGGTCCTTTAGGTGTTGAATTAAAAAATAAAATAAAACAATTGTGGTGGAAAGAGTTTATTCATAAAAATCCTCAAATGATTGGAATTGATTCTTCTATTTTAATGAATTCTGATATTTGGCGTGCATCAGGACATATAGGGGGATTTTCTGATCCGTTAATTGATTGTAAAGAATGTCGAACACGTCACCGAGCAGATAAAATAATCGAAGATTTTGATTCTGAATTAGTAGGTGTTGATGGATGGAATAATAATAAAATGTCACAATATATTATTGATAATAATATTGTTTGTCCAAAATGTGGAAAGTTAAATTTTACAGATATTCGTCAATTTAATTTAATGTTTAGTACCAATATGGGTGTAGTTGAAGATGAAACATCAAAAGTTTATTTACGTCCTGAGACAGCCCAAGGGATATTTGTTAATTTTAAAAATTTACAAAGAACTTCAAGAAAAAAGATTCCTTTTGGTGTAGGACAAATTGGAAAATCTTTTCGCAATGAAATTACTCCTGGAAATTTTATTTTTCGCACAAAAGAATTTGAACAAATGGAAATAGAATATTTTTGTGAACCAGGAACAGAATTAGAATGGTTTGATTTTTTTGAAAATAAAATAATTGAATTTTTAGCATTAGTAGGAATAAAAGAAGAAAATTATCGAATTAGAGAACATGATCAAGCTGAACTTGCACATTATTCAAATAAAACAACGGATTTTGAATATAAATATCCATTTGGATGGGGTGAATTATGGGGGCTTGCATCAAGAACAGATTTTGATTTATTAGCTCATCAAGTAAGTTCTAAACAAGATATGGGGTATTTAGATCCACTAACAAATAATAAATATGTCCCATATGTTATAGAACCATCAGTTGGAGCAGAGCGTTTGTTTTTAGCAATTTTAGCAGAAGCTTATGAAAAAGAAGTGTTAGAAAATGGAGAAATAAGAGAAGTACTTCATTTAAGTCCAAAAATAGCACCAGTTACAGTATGTGTTTTACCACTTGTAAAAAAATTATCTAAAGAGGCATTAGAGGTATTTGATTTACTAGCAAATACTTTTAGTACTGAATTTGATGAAGCTGGAAAAATTGGTAAAAGATATCGTTATCAAGATTGTATTGGAACACCATTTTGTATAACGTATGATTATGATTCATTAGAAGATTTATCAGTAACAATACGTTCTCGTGATACAATGCAACAAACAAGAGTATTAATAAGTGATTTAAAGGAAGTTATTAATACTATGATAGGAGAATAATGGATGAATATCAATTTAGTATTTTTGATGATCAAAAAATAAAAGAATTTATGGAAGAAACTAATTTAGAAGAATCAGAATTAATTTCTTATATTAGTGAATTAATAATTTATGCTAAAGATCCAAATAATTTTAATTTAGTTTATGATCAAGGAGTTATTGAATTGATTAGTGCACATAAAACAATTAATCCTGGAATAGAGTATTTAGATGAAAATTATTTTAATAATGCTATAACAATTAGAGATATAGATTATAAAAAGAATCCACAAAAAATGCAGTTTATAAAAAATGTGACGCAAGATAATCATAATTATTTTTTAACTGGAAGTAATGGAATCGGGAAAACTTTTTTAGTTATTGCATTGGCTAATTTAAAATATGAGAAGACAAAAGAAAAAACTTTATATGTATTTTGGCCTGATTTTATTGAGAAAACAAAAAATTTCAATAATAATAATGGGTATGTAATAAATCGAGTAAAATATGCTAAGTCTTTAATAATTGATGATTTAGGACAAGAATCAGTGTCACAATGGTCACGTGATGATATTTTAAATAGTGTAATTGCTTTTCGTCTATCAAAGAATTTAGATACATATATAACTTCTAATTATAATTATGATGAATTAAGAGAATTGTATACTCTAAAAAAAATAGAAGCAAAAAAAGCTCGAAGTATTATTTCTAAAATAGCTGGATTATGTAATTTTTATGCATTAGAAGGAGAAGATTTGAGAAATAGATAATAAAAAAGTAATTGGTGAATAATTTTC
>CAMZNW010000136.1 GCA_947313935.1 uncultured Mollicutes bacterium | reverse complement strand
ATATATTAATTTATTTACATTATTTTTTATTTGCATCAGTAACATACTATTTATTTGTATCATTTACTATTATTTTATTTAAAGTATGAGTCTTACCAAAACCTCTTCCTCCAATAATTGAAATAATATTAGGTGTGTCTAACTCTTTTTCTTGTTCACATATAATATTCATTTTATATTCAAAATCTTTAATCGTATTGTCTACAACTGTAATTAAATTCTTATCTTTCATTATTCTCCTATTATATTTTTTTTCACTACTAAATATTTGACATTATATCATGCAAATTATATAAATGTTCTATCTTCGTATAAGCTTCAAATAATCCACCTTTTACACTATTCCATCCTTGCCCATCTGTTATCCAAATAAATTCTACATTATCTACATTAGCTATTTGATTATTTAATTCAATATAACTTCTAGCTGTTTCATTTAATTTTGAACCACCACTACCATAATAATTAGTTTCAACAACAAATAATTTCCCATCCCTTAAAAAAGCAAAATCAAATCTTTTTATTGCTTTTTTATTTATTTTTATATCCTCAACAAAGTAACCTAATTTTTTTAATTTTTCAGTATCAACTTGTTCACCAATATAACTTATATCATTTCGTTGCTCAAAATATTTCCCCACAATACTTTCCATGATTTTTCCACTTTTATTTTTTCGTGCATTAGTTGATATACCTGCTTCTATTCCAATTGCATAGTCAAGTACACTTTTTATTTTCTTATCTTGGAAAAAATCTAAAAGTCCTATTTTACTAATAAATTCAATAATATTATCTAAATTTTCATTTTCATCAAATATTACTTTTTGTTCATTATTAAATTCATCTAAATAGATCTCAAAATTATCTTTTTTATTTTCAAATTTTCTTAATGCAATTAAAATAGGAATAACATGAATTACTTTATTTCCATATTCCTTCATTAATCTTTTTAATTCTTTTTTAGGATATTTATGTCCCACTAAAGAATTCATTAAATTTAAACCATCTATATTTTTACTAATCTTTTTTTCTAATTCTTCAAAATCCATATAAGAATTACATTTTCGATTTGTTTTACTCATATTACTTAAAAACACATCAAATTCTTCTCTAGTTTTCATTTTTCTCCTAATAATTTCTAATAATAACTTCTATTTTTTTGCTTTATCTATTTTCACTTTTTACATTAATTATTCAACTTACTAAATCATTTTTTTACATTTTTCAAAGTTAACTTATAATCTTTACTATTTTTTGTTTATCTTATAATTCTACATGTTCTTGCTTATTCCATAGTACATTAAAATAAGATTTATTTAAATATATAAATCTTGCAGCTTTTTATTCATTTGATAATTTATTATCACCTTTTTATATGACTTGCAAACTCCTTATTATATTTTAAAATAAGTTAAACTTTTCTGTTTAACTTATTATCCTATCTTCTTTTTCTTAACTTCTTAATTATTGGATATACCTTAGTAAAGATAAAATATTGCCCCTTTTTAATCGGTAAATCAAATTCACCGATATATTCAATCACATCTCCACCAAATCCTTTTTTAAATGTATATAAACCTAAATCTGGATTATCTGGACTTATATCACCACTAATACCAAATGTATCAAAATAATCATATCCCTTATTTACAGCAATCTCTAACATATGATTAACTAAAAAATATGAGGGCATATATTCTCGAAATATATTAGAAGTTCCTGCATACAAATAATGCATTTTATTATTATGAACAACATAAAAAGAACCAGCTATCTTAATTCCATCTGGATACAATTGCATATTTGAAATAATCTCCTTATATAACTTTCTATTTTTAACAATTCGCACCTCTAACTCATCTAACTTGTTTATTAACTTACGATACTTCTTAGAACTAACATCATTAATACAAGTTAACTTATCCTTTAATTTAACTTGTTCATCAACTAACTTTTTATACTCATCTTT
>CAMZNW010000135.1 GCA_947313935.1 uncultured Mollicutes bacterium | reverse complement strand
TAAGTTGCTAAAACTAACTGCATTTGCATATCTGGATCATTTCGATCTGTAATTATATCTAGATATTCTACTTTTAATGTTTTATTTTTTACATTTTTAACTTGTACTTGAATTATTTGGTGTTGTTCAAACTTTTCTATATCAGTTTTTTTTAATAATGATATTGTATAACCTTTCCATTGTTCATTCATTATAAGTAAATTTTTATTTTTAATAACTTCTACTAATAGCTTTTTTTCTCCACGAACTAAATAATCTAAAATTATTCCTTCAACACTATTTCCAAATTTCTTTTCTGAAATTATTGATACAACAATATCATTTTCAAAATAACCATTTGTATTATGTATATATAAATCTTCTTCTCCTAATACAAATCCAAATCTTTTTTTAATTAATAAACTACCTACAAATATTTTTCTATTTATAAGCTTTTTTATTCTTCCTTGTTTATTAATTTTAATGATTTTATTTTCTAATAAAATATTATACAATGCTTTATTTTCTTCTTCATTATCTAATATATCAAAATTATTATTATTAAAATTAAATACTGATAATTGTAATTTTTTTAAATCCATTATCCCCCTAAAAATAAATTAAGACAACAAAATATGTTGTCTTAAAATTCATATTTAAATTAAACCAGCTTCTGCTGCTCCAAATAAAATTGCTGTTCCTATAAATAAAATTATTAATATTATTGTACTTCTAAATAAAAATAATTCAAATCCTCTTTTAGTTCGCTTTTCTATATCAGTTGCATCTCCCATTAAACCAGTCTTTTGACTAGGTTGTAATAATACGACTATTATTAGTAAAACTGACAATACAATCATTATTAATTTCAAACCAATTATCAACATTATTTCCTCCATATAATATTATTATATCATATTAATTTAATAAAAAATAAATATTTATTTAATAAAACCATTATTTCTTGATAATTTATCAATTGAATTGTTATAATCTAAATTATCTAAAATCATTACTATTGCTATTTTAACATTATTATTCGCCTTTTTCAAAGTATCTTTCGCTAATTTTTCATCACAATCAGTAGCTTGCATAATGATATTTAAAGCTCGTTGTTGTAATTTCAAATTTGTTTGTTGAACATCTACCATTAAATTTTGATAAACTTTTCCATTTAAAACCATTGCTCCTGTTGAAATCATATTTAAAATCATTTTTCGTGCTGTTCCTGCTTTCATTCGCGTCGAACCTGTTAACACCTCTGGTCCTACAATAACTTCAATTGCTACATCAGTTATTAATCCAATTTCACTATTACTTGTAATTGCAATACTAGCAGTTTTAACTCCAAGACTTTTAGCATATTCTAAACCACCAATTACATAAGGAGTACGTCCACTTGGTGCAATACCAATTACATAATCATTTTTAGTTAATCTAATATTTTTCAAATCTTCCATTGCTAATTCTTTTGAATCTTCTGCTCCCTCTACTGCTTCTAAAAAAGCTTCCTCTCCACCTGCAATTAATCCAATTACTTGTTCCTTACTAACACCAAAAGTAGGAGGACACTCCACTGCATCTAAAACCCCTAAACGTCCTGATGTTCCAGCGCCAATATAAATTATTCGTCCATTATTTTTCAATGTATTTGCTGCTTCATCAACTACAATTGCAATTTGTTCAATACTCTCATTTACAGCTTCGGCAACTTTTTTATCTTCATTATTAATAACTTGCACAATTTCCATTGCATTCATTTCACTTAAATTCATTGTATTAATATTTCTTTTTTCTGTATCAATTTTTTTTAAATCTATCATTATTCTCCAATTAATATTTTATTTAAATCTAATTATAGTTTAACATATTTTTATTATTCTTATTTGAAAATATAACTTTATAAATATTAAAACTTAAAATTTAAACCTTTTAAGATTACAACAAATCTTGCTTATTAATTTTTAAATATTCCCCTTCTTTTAAATCTTTCGGTAAGTCAAGTCTTCCAAATTTTATTCTTTCTAATTTAATCACATCATTATCTACTGCTTTTAACATTTCTTTTACCTGATGAAATTTACCTTCACTAATTGTTAAATGTATTAAATTATCTTCAATTACATTAACTTTTGCAGGTTTTGTTACATAACCATCTAAAATATCTACTCCATTTTCTAATTTATTTATTTGATTTTCATCTAATTTACCTTTAATTGTTACAGCATAGACTTTATCAACATGTCTTTTTGGGGCTAGTAATTGATGTGCTAATTGTCCATCATTAGTTAATATTAATAATCCAGTTGTATCTAAATCTAAACGACCTACTGGAAAAATATCTATTCTAAAATCTTCATTATTTAAAATATCAATAACAGTTGGATGCATTTTATCTATAGTTGCACTAACACAACCTTGTGGTTTATTTAACAAATAATATACATATTTTTTGTATTTAAAAGTATAACCTAATAATTCAACTACATCGTTTTCAATTACTTTAAATTTTGGATCCCTAACTTCACTCCCATTTATTAAAACTATTTCTTTTTTTAAAATATTTTGTACTTCTTTACGACTTCCAATTCCTTTTATTACTAAAAACCTGTCAATTCTCATCATCTTATACTCCTTATATTAATTAACTTTATTTTTCTTTAAATTTAGTACTAATTAAATATAAAACCAAACTTAATAATACAATAATCGCTGAAGTTGAAATATTAATATAATAAGCAATAATAATTCCAAATATTAAATCAAATTCAGTTATTATTAAGGCATAAATATATGTTTCCTTTAAATTATTTGCTAAGTTATTTGCTGTTAAAATTGGAATTATTAATAATGATGATACTAATAATACTCCGATTACTTTAATAGCAATTGAAATTGTAATAGCAATCAAAATTGTTGTACTATACTTTAACATATTATTGTTCAACCCATATAATTTTACATACTCTTCTTCTAAAGAGAATAAAATTAATTTTTTATAATTTAGTATTAAATATATTATTAATACTATTATTAATATTAGAATAATGTTTACTTGACTATTAGATATTGCATTAATATTACCAAATAAAACATTAAAAAGAGAAGCATTATATCCTAATGATAAATTTAAAAATATCATTGTTAAAGTTATCGATAAAGAATATACTATCATAATAGATATTTCTTTATATTCTTGATATTTCCCGCGTAAATATTCAATTAAAATTGCTCCTAAAATTGTCCAAACTATTGTAATTAATATGGTAAATCGTGCCGCTATACTAAAATAAGTTGTTAAAAATATTGCAAAAGCAATTCCAGACATATTAATGTGACCCAGTGAATCTGCAATAAATGTCATTCTCCGAAGCATTACTATTATCCCAACAAATGGTAAAATAATTCCTAAAGCTATCGCTACTATAAAAGCATTTTGCATAAAATCATAACTAAGCATCTTCATCTCCAACAACTAATTTATTTTGTTCAATATTAAATATTTTATTAGTATACTCTTTTATTTCCCCTAAATGATGCGATACAATAATTATTGTTAAACCTTGTATATTTAATTTATTTAAAAGTTTAAATAATCTTAATCTTGTCTGAACATCTAGTCCCGTGTTAGGTTCATCTAATACTAAATATTTTATATCATTTAATAATGCTTTAGCAATATTAATCCTTTGAATTTGTCCACCAGATAAATTATTAATATTTTTATCTACAATATCTTGAATCTCTAATTGTATAATAACTTGATTTATTTTTATTTGACTTTTTGTAATTAAATTAAAATATTCACGTCCAGATATCGCAAGTTCAAGTGACTTAGTTTTTAGTTGTGGTACATACCCTATAGCCTGATAATTCTTAAAGCATGTAATACATTCATTATCAATCTCAATTTGATGGTGATCTACTTTATTTATTCCCATTAAACATTTTAATAATGTTGATTTACCACTACCATTTGCACCAATTATAGCAATAAAATCTCCATTATTAATCTCTAAATTTAATTTATTTAAAATTATTTCTTCTTTATATTTAAAAGTTAAATCATTTATTCTTATCATTATTTTTACTCATTTCTCTTATATTCTCTTCTAACATTTCTGGATAACTATCATTTTGATTATCAATACTCAATGTTGCCATATTATTTCAGACTAATATATTAGTCTTAGTTTCTTGACTAATTTGTTTAATAAAAGGATTATTTAAATCATTTTGAGTAACATAAATATTTTTTATTTGCTCTTTTTTTATCAAATCGATTATTTTTTGAATTTTCTTACTTGTTGGCTTATCATCTTCTTCAATTCCAGATAATGCAATTATGTCAAAACTATAATCCCGAACTAAATAATCAAAAGCTTCATGACTAATAATTATTGGTTTAATTTCTTGCTTTGCTAATTGTTTATAATCTTGATCAACTTTTAATAATTGAGTATAACTTTTTTTAGCATTATCTTTATAATACTCTTGATTATCAGTATCATTTTCAATTAATATCGAACAAATTATCTCATTAATAATTAGTCCTTTTTTAGGTGATAACCAAAAATGTGGATCAATTAAACTTCCAGCCTTATCATATAACTTAGTTCCAATTGCTTTTTTCAAGGTTACTTGTTGTGACATATCTATATAATTTGTATTTTCATCATTTTGAGCTAATTTTTTTATAAATGGTTCTTCTAAATCAGATACATAAAAAACCATATCACTATCCGTAATTTTTTTCATATCTTGTGTTGTTGGCTCATAACTGTGTAAATCAGCTCCAATAGGGTAAATAGATGATACATTAACTTTATCTCCACCAATTACATTAACTAATTTATTTAAAGGGCTTATTGTTGTAACAATATTTATTTTATCACTTTTTTTAATCTCACCACAACCAGATAATGTTATTATACAAATAATTAATACCATAATTATTTTTTTCATTTCTACTCCTTTTACTTAAAAAGCATATCTAATATATTATTTGCAACATTTTTACCAATTCCTAAATATGGATAAGTATGCATTTGAATTGCTGGATTAAAATTAGCTTCAATAATAGTATAATCATTAAAATCTTCATTAATAATCATGTCAATTCCACAAATTTGTGCACCTAAATATTTTGCTGCTCGTTCACTTATTATTTTAAAATACATTGGTATCTCTTCAAAAACTTCATAAGAATCTCCACCTGTTGAAACATTAGAATTTGCCCGTAAAAAAACTTGTTGTTCTTTTTCTAAAATTGTTGTCGTTACATAACCTTGTTTTAATAAAAATTCTTTTTCAAAATCTCCTAATTTTAGATATTCTAATGGTGTTGTATAACCTTTATTTCGTAAAGGATTTTTATTTTTAATTACTACTAATTCTTCAAT
>CAMZNW010000134.1 GCA_947313935.1 uncultured Mollicutes bacterium | reverse complement strand
AGAAGGAGAAAAATGTAAGAAAGTATATTTCTTATCATTAGTAGTTGTTTCAATAAACTTATTTATTATATTGGCAGTTATAAATGTTTTTCCTGTTCCTGTTGGGGCTTGAAAAATAAATGAGTGTTTTCCATTTAATGCAGGAATTGCTTTTTCTACTACCTTCTTTTGAAAATCTAATAACTCAAACTTATTCATCCGCTATCACTTCAATAGATAAATTATCAATGTCAAATTCTTTTTTATAAAGATTCTTTGATTTGTTAATATCCTCTATATTTCCTTCTTTTTTATTGATGGTATCAAGTTTCAAATACTTAAAATTTTCTTTGTAAGGTTTATTGTTTTCATCATTAAGTCACTTAAAGTCTTCCTCTCCTTTTGTGCCTTTCCCTTCTATAATCCTATGCATTCTTTCATAGGTTATCTCTTCTGCAATATTTTTTTCATTGTTTGTTATTAAAATGAATTTTCTGTTTCCTCCATCTTCTTTATTTAAATCCATTACTGCTTGTCCTGTTGTTCCAGTTCCTGCAAAGAAATCAAGAATTGTAATATCTTTTTTTATAAGTGAAAATGATTTAACAAGAAGTTTTATAAGTTTAGTTGGTTTTGGAGTAAAATCTGATAAATAATTTTTATCTCCTAAAATATCTTTTAATTCTTTTTTAGCATTATCATTATTTGAAGCAATGTCTGACATTAATAAATTTTTAACTACTTTCCCTTTTATTTCTTTATCTACTAAATACTCTTTCGTATTTATTTGATTATTTTCTTTTGAGTATACTAATTTATCTCCCTCATTTATAACTTTTTCTTTTGATCATCTTCAAACTGCTTTAACGCCATTTCCAAAATCTTTTGGATAAACCTGTATTGAATTTAAATCGTCAACTACATTTATTTTTTGAGTTGTTTTATTAACATAAAGAGGATAATATAAATTTTTTCTTGTTATGTTATTAAATTTTTGATTACTGTTTCTTAAATTTAATATTCTAAAAATACCTTCTTCATCTTCTCTATTAAACTGTTCCTTGAATTTTTTAGTATTTTTACCCATATATTCTAAAGGCATTTTTCCAAAAGTATCATCTGTCATTGTTAGTGCATTTTTTCCATAAACTAATATATAATCTGTAGATTGGGCATATCCATTTGATATTTGTCTTCCTTTTGGATTTGCTTCCCAATTCAAGGAATTGATAAAATTCTCTTCTCCAAAAATCTCATCCATAAGCACTTTTAAATATGCTTGTTCATTATCATCAATAGATACAAATATAACACCATCATCATTTAATAAATCTCTTGCTAATTCTAATCTTTTTTTCATAAAAGAAAGTCAATATGCATGTCTAAATCCATCTTCATTCTTCACTAGTTTATCATTATATATAACTTCTTTTCCTGTGTTATAAGGTGGATCAATATATATTACATCTACCTTTGTTCCTATTTTCTTTAAATGTGTTAAAGCTAAAAAGTTATCTGATTCGATAAGAAGATTAGATTTTTGCGGCTCTCTCTCTCTCTCTCTCTCTCTCTCTCTCTCTCTC
>CAMZNW010000133.1 GCA_947313935.1 uncultured Mollicutes bacterium | reverse complement strand
AAAATGTTATTAACTAATCAATTAGAATATAGCATTGTTGAAAAATACTATAGTGTTTTAAGTGAACAATTGGTTATAACTGGGTTACCTAGATATGATAAATTAACAAACGATATACCAAAAACTATTTTACTAATTGCTCCAACATGGCGTCATTATTTCCCTAAAAAAAAAGATGAGTTTATTGACAATTGGAATGCGGTAATGAAAAGTAAAAAAATACAAGCATATGCAGATGAAAACAATTTAGAGATAGTATTTAAAATACATGAAAATTTAAGAGAATATCAAAATGAATTTATTTTAGAAAGTACAAAAGAAGAGTATAGTAAGATTTTAAAAAAAACAAAGTTATTAATAACTGATTATTCATCAATATTTATTGATATTAATATTCAAAACCAAAAAGTATTATTTTATCAATTTGATAAAGAATATTTTTATGCACATCATACTTATAAACAAGCAATTAAGTATGAAGATTTGAAAGTTGGTAAAGTATGTGAAAAATTAGAAGAAGTAGAAAATAATTTAAACGATAATGTACACAATAAACTTTTTGAAAATGATTTTAAAAATAGAGAGCGAGTATATAATTTAATAATAAATAATAAAAATAATTAAAATAATACTTATCTTTGAAACAAGATAAAAATCTAGTGTAATTAATCAAATTGTAATTAACTATATAAGTAAAAATTTATAAAGATTAATAATTCATTTAATTGAAGATTAAATTTTAGTTCTAAAAATAATTAAGGAAAGTAGGAATGTGAAAAAATTGACAATAGGAATAACAATATATAACAATTATCCATTTTGTGAACTACTTTTTGAAAAATTATTTAAAGAACTGCAAAAAAATAAAACATTAAAAAATAATATTGATATTATTATAGTTGATGATTGTTCAACTAATTTAGAACAAAATGAGTTATTAAAAAAGTATTCTTCATATTTTACAATTTATGTTAATGAAAAAAATTCAAAAACACCAGCAGTTGGAAGAAATAAAATAATTGAAATGGCTTTAAGTGAATATGTAATGTTTATTGATGGAGATGATTATATATTAACAACTCTACAAACTATTATTGATGATTTAAGTAATAAAACTGGTGATGTTATTGTTAGTAATGTACAAAAAATTGATAAAGAAGGAACAATTAGTAGTTCTCCTTTTGTTTTAAGTAAAGAATTATTTGGAGATAAATATATTGATAATTTACTAAAGTACACCGTTCATCAAACTGGAATATGGAGTATATATAAAGTTGACTATCTAAAAAAAGAAAATATAAGATATGATGAGTTTATTAGATATGAAGATAATTATTTTTTGACACAATTATTCTTAACAAACCCTAAAATTGAAATAACTAAAGTTAAATATTATGGATGGAGAACAAATTATAACGGTTTTTCATATACGTTTAATAATGAAAAAGAACGTATTAAAGTATATGAATATATTATTAAAGAAATTATAAAAACTCCAAATAATCAAGCTAGCGGTTATTTATTATTATCTATTTGGAATCAAACATATGGAAATTTAATTCGTAATTATCCACGATATAACAAAAAAAAGATGAAAAAAATATTAGGTGAGTATAATAAGATAACTAATAAATATAAAAAAGATTTAATATTAATTAATATACCAAAATCAGGATTTTTAATTGGAGATTTATTAAAGAAAATTGTTTTAATAAAATACAATACTATATTAATATTATTGTTAAAATTTATTTATTCATTAAAGTTATCAAAAGGTATGAAAACAAAAATTGCTATTAAATGTATAAAATTATTACCAATAAGAAAAAATAAAATATTTTTAACGAGTCATTATGGGGATTATTCAGATAATAGTAAATATAAATATTTAGAATTAAAAAAATCAAATCCAGAATATAAATTAATTTTTGCAGTAAAAGATAAAAGCTTATGGCATGAAAAAGATTTTATAAATTATAATAACAAATTATTATTATATTATCATTTTTATATATCTAAAATTATATATTTCAATACATGGAATAATCTATTATTAACAAAAAAAAAAAATCAAAAGTTCATCAAATTATGGCATGGATTTCCATATAAAAAAATTCATACCGATATACCAATTTATAATAATATATTTTCTGATTATGCAATATCAAATCGTGAAAAAGCAATATCATATTGGGATGAAGTTGTCAGTGTCTCAAAAGAAAATACTCAAATATTTAAAAATTTATTTCCAAATGTAAAAATAATTGAACAAGAATATTCAAAGGTTAATTGGTTAATTAAAAATGAAAATAATAATAAAATAAAACATGCTCTTCATAAGAAGTATAAATTAGATATAAATATAAAATATACATTATATGCACCAACATATCGTCCATATGAATGGAGTGTAGAGTTAAGTGATATTAATAAATTGCTACCAATTGGGAATAAATTATTGGTGCATATCCATCCATATAGTAGAAATGTTATAAAAAACAGTTTAGAGATAGATTATATAAATTTAAATAGTGTTGTAGATATACAAGAGATTATTTTAATTTCCAATGATTTAATAACAGATTATAGTTCTATTGCATATGATTTTAAAAAATCTAATAAAAAAATTCAATTATTCACACCAGATAAAAAAATATATAATGCAATTCAAGGACTATATGAACAATAATAATTATATATAAAATAATTTATGAGTTACAATAAAAAGTAAAATTTGTTTAGGTACAAAGATATATTATTTTATTAGATTAGTTTTCAAATTTAGTAGGATAGTATACTTTTGATAATGGTGAAGTTATTGTGGATAAAATAAGTTTAGAATGTTTACAAATTAAAATGATTGTAAAATAATTGAAAAAACTTAAAATAAACAATATTAAAATATTGAATTTTATAATTATATACGTAAAAGTGATATTATAATAAATTATAATTTAATAGATATATTTATATATATTCCATCTTTAAGATTATAAATATGATATAATAAAATATAAGAATATAAAAAGGAATGGAGTAAAAAAATGAATAAAAAAATGATATCAAAAATTTTAGTAGGTGCTATAATATATGTTATAGGTATCAATATATTTTTGACACCAGTAGGATTGTTTACAACAGGATTAATGGGTATTTCACAAGAATTTGCTGCAACGATTAATATAATATTTAATATAAATTTAACTCAAAATGATAGTACATTTTTGTTAATACAAACATTAACTTATTGGATAATGAATTTACCGATTATAATTTTAGGCTTTAAAAAAATTGGACGTAAATTCACATTGAAGACATTAATCATTTCTTTCTTTGTAATTCCCTTTTTTATTAATGTAATTTCAATTGATCATAGTTTAATTTTAGATAATGGAAATGTAACTTTAGCAGCTGAAATGTTATCAGCAATAACTGGTTCTATTTTAATTGGGGCAGGGATGGGATTAATTATTAGTTCTGGTGCTTGTATTGGAGGAACGGATATTTTAGCAATTTATATGTCAGTTTTTAAAGGTAAATCATTTGGTTCTTTAAATTTAGCAATTAATATGATTGTAGTAGTCTGGTCTTTATTATTAACTCATGATATTACAACTGGTGTAATGATTTTGTTAACTTTATTTATACAAAGTTATATTGTTGATATGGTATATAATTATAATTCAAAAACAACTTTATTAATTTTTACTAAAAAAGCTGAATTAGTTGGTGAATATATTTTAGAACAAGGTCGAACTTATAATGTATTAGATTCTAAAACAGGTTTTACAAAAGAAAACAATAATTTAATTATAACAATTGTGAATAAAGATGAAATAAAAGATTTTAAATATGGAATTAAGCAATGTGATCCTTTTGCATTTGTTGATTTGATTGTAACTGATTCAATTGAAGGTAATTTCCAAAATACATATTTACGAGGTTTATAAATTATAACAAACATTGTTATAATTTATTTTTCTTGTAATATAATAAAAAATTATTATTAAAAATTAAATATAGGAGTAATATGAAAAATATAGCAATTATAATACCTGTTTATAATGAAGAAAAAAATATAATACAACTTTGTGAAACATTAAATACTCATTTAAACAAAATATCAACTATAGTTTTTGATTATATATATGTTAATAATGGATCAACAGATAAGACAAGAGAAAAACTTGATATATTATATAAAAAAGAAGATAAAGTTAAAGTAATTAATTTATCACGTAATTTTGGAAAAGAAAATTCAATGTTGGCAGGGTTAACTTATGTTAGTGATAAATATGATGCGGCAATTATTGTTGATGGAGATTTAGAAACACCACCAGAATATATTAATGAAATGGTGGAAAAATGGTTAGAAGGATATAAGTTAGTTTTAACATATCGAAATAATCGAGATAAAAAAATAATTGATAACATTGCTAAAATGTATTATAAAGTATATAATAATTTTGTAAGTAACAAAATAAATAATGATGCATTAGATTTTCAATTAATGGATAAAGATATTATTAATGTTTACATTAATATGCCAGAGCAAACAAGATTTTTAAAAGGAATAACAGCTTTTATTGGTTATAAGACATATACAATTCCTGTTGATATGAATAAGAGATCCCATGGAAAAAGTAAATTTAGTGGTTTTAAAAATTTATTTTTATATGGTTTAGATGGTCTATTTTCAAATACAGTAATACCTCTTAAATTATCAATGATTTTAGGAACAATTTTAATGTTTGTTGGTACAATTAATACGATAATTCAACTAATTATCCCACAAAAAGCAACTATTTTAAATGTTGTTCTAACAATAAATTTAATATTTGGAGGAATAATAATATTTATCTTAGGAATAATAGGATATTATTTAAGTTTAGTTTATTTAGAAGTACAACAACGACCAAAATTCATTATTGATGAGAAAAAGGAATAAAATTTAAATAAATAATAATTTGATTTATAAGTGTATTTTAGCGATATAGTAAAATATGGTATAATAAATATGGTATAATGTGTTATGGAGGAATAATGTATAAGCGAAAAGATACTCGAAAAATAAAAGTTGGTAATTTAACAATTGGTGGAAAAGACGAAGTTATTTTGCAAAGTATGACAACTACAAAAACACGTGATGTAAAAAAAACAGTTATTCAAATTAATGAATTAATTGATGCTGGTTGTCAGATAGTTCGTGTTGCATGTCCAACAATCGAGGATGCTAAAGCGATAAAAGAAATTAAAAAACAAGTTTCATGTCCAATTGCGGCAGATATTCATTTTAATTATAAAATTGCATTAGCAGCAATAGAAGCAGGAGTAGATAAAATAAGAATAAATCCTGGTAATATTGGTTCTGATGAACGAGTGAAAATTGTAGTTGAAGCTTGTAAAAAAGCTAATATTCCGATTAGAATTGGTGTAAATGCAGGTTCATTAGAAAAATACATTTTAGAAGAAGATGGATTTCCAACTGCAAAAGGGATGATTAAAAGTGCTAAATATCATATAAAAATATTAGAAGATTTAGATTTTTATGATATAATAATTTCTTTAAAATCTTCAGATATGTTAATGTCAATTGAAGCATATCAAATGGCTAGTGAATTGTTTGATTATCCATTACATATTGGAATCACAGAAGCAGGAACTAAATTTGGCGGGACAATTAAATCAAGTGCAGGATTAGGAATATTATTAAATAGTGGAATTGGTTCAACAATGCGTGTATCATTATCAGAAAATCCAGTGGAAGAAATAAAAGTAGCAAGAGAATTATTAAAAAACTTTCAATTAATTACAGACATGCCAACTTTAATTTCATGTCCAACTTGTGGACGTTTAGAAGTTGATATGTTTCCAATAGCTCATGAAATTGAAAAATTTTTACAAACAATAAAAGTACCAATAAAAGTAACAATACTTGGTTGTGCAGTTAATGGTCCGGGAGAAGCAAAAGAGGCAGATATAGGAATAGCATGTGCAAGAGGTGAAGGCTTATTAATAAAAAAAGGTGTTATTGATCGAAAAGTTCCTGAAGATGAATTAGTAGAAACTTTAAAAGTAGAAATTTTAAAGTTTGAACAAGAATATAACCAAAATAAGGAGAATAATGATTAATAAATTAAAAAGTAATAAAATTATGACATTAATAGGTGGAAGTTTTATTTTTATATTAATATTAAAAGTAATTTTATGGTTAGAAGACATATTAATTTTAATATTTACATCTCATTATATATTTAATATTTTTGCAACAATAATAAATGGAAAATATAAAATTGATTCATCTTTGATGAAAGTAATTAAAGATAAAGGAATTGATTTTATTCAAAATTTATTAAATTTTAAACCATATCAAGGAATATTAGAAAATATGCCTGGTGATATTGGAGTTCATGCTACTCAAAAAATTAATATTATATATATAGTAATATCATTGTTTAATATTATATTATTTACATTATTATTATCAGGAATGATTTTTATAATATTAAAAGTATTAAAAAAGAATAATAATGATATGGAAATTGTTCCTATAAAAACAAATATACGTCATATTGTAAGTTCAAAAACAAATTATGATAAAACTAGTAGAATTAATCGTTCTCGTCGAGTACTAGATATACGTCATCAATAAAATACCATTTGGTATTTTTTTAAAATTAAGGAGTATAAATGCGATTATTATTAATTGATGGTTCAAATTTAATTTTCAGAGCGTATTATGCAACAGAAAAATTAAAAATAAAAGATCGAGATGGAAATCCTGTTAATGCAATTCATACATTAATTTCAATGATTAATAAAATTATTAATAAAACAAAACCAACAAATATTTATATTGCATTAGATACAAAAGAACCAACATTTCGTCATATTTTATATCCTGAATATAAAGGACAACGTTCAGAAACGCCAGATGAATTACGACAACAATTTCCCATGGTAAAAGAGTTATATACTGCTATGGGAATTAAATATGGTAGTATGATTGGTTATGAAGCAGATGATTTAATAGCAACATATGCTAAAATTGCGCAAAAAAAAGGATATGAAGTAGATATATTATCTGGTGATAAAGATTTACTTCAATTAGTTGATAAGCATATAAAAGTTATTACACCAGCTGCAGGTTTTGCAAAAGAAATATGTTATGATGAAGCTGAATTTATGAATCGTTATAATTTCTTACCAAATCGTTTTATAGAATATAAAGCTATTGTAGGAGATAGTTCTGATAATATAATAGGTGTTAAAGGTATTGGTCATAAAACAGCATGTAAAATGATTAGTGAATTTGATAGTTTAGAACAAATTATTACATATGCTAAATCAGGTGTAGATAAAAAAAAGGTTTGGACTAATTTGGCAGAAAGTCTTGAAATTGTATCTACAAATAAAAAACTCGTAACTTTAGTTGAAGATATTGAAGTAAACAATGAAATTAGTGATTTTTCATTTGATACTTTAGCAACAGAAAAATTTGTTATATATTTACAAAAAATGGGATTTAGTAAGTATTATACTCAGTTTTCCAATCAATTACCAATAAAAAAAGTTAAAAATAATTATAAAGTTATTGATTATAATTTCAATTTAATTAAATCAGAGTATGAGACTTTTATAGTTCCAATATATACAAATAGTAATAATTTTCAAGAAGATGCCAAAATATATTTAATTAAAAATAATGAAACTTTTATGAAAACAAACGATATTACTTTAATAAGAGAATTAATTTTAGCAGATACTAAAAAAGTAGTTTATAATTTAAAGTATATACTAAGTAGTATTAACTTGTTTGATTATAATAATATTCAAAGTGATATATTTTTAGTAGCATGTTTATTAGATAAGAGTAATTTTAAAAAAGGTTTAGATGGATTAGCTTTTGATAATAATGTTTATAAAAATCCATAATTATTTAAAGAAATTAAAAAAGAAAATGAAGTTAATATTCAACAAGCTGGAGAAATATTAAATTTTATTGAACCGTTATATATTTCTTTACAAAATAAATTAGAATTAAGTAAAATGAACAACGTATTATATGATATTGAATTACCTTTAAGTAAAACATGTGCACAAATGGAAAATGATGGTATTTATATTGATGAAATACTTTTAGATAAATTAGAACAAGAGTATGAAATACAAATTGAGAATTGCTTAGAACGGTTAGCAACATTTACAAAATTTAATTATAATTCCTCACAACAATTATCAGAGTATTTATTTGAAACGTGTGGTTTACCGACAAAAGGAATAAAAAAAAGTATAAATGGTTATTCAACAGATGTTGATAACTTAGAAAAATTGCAAAAAAACATAATGAATCAAATAATTTTTGATGAACCAAGACAATTTATTACAATATTACTTGAATATCGAAAATTAAAAAAAATTCATACAACATATCTATTAGGGATAAAAAAACATATTATTAATGGGAAAATACATCCAATTATTAATCAAGTATTAACTGAAACTGGACGAGTATCAATTATTGATCCAAACATTCAAAATATGCCTATTAAAAGTGAAAGTGGAAAAGTAATTCGTTCATTATTTTATTCTGGAGAATATAAATATATAGTTACAATGGATTATTCTCAAGTAGAATTAAGAGTGATTGCACATTTAGCAAATGAAAATCAAATGATTGAAGATTTCAATAATGGATTAGATATCCATAAAGAAACCGCAAAAAGAATTTTTAATTTAAAAGAAGTTAGTAAAAGTCAAAGATCTAAAGCTAAGGCAATAAATTTTGGAATAATTTATGGAATGAGTAAATATGGGTTAGCAAAACAAGTTGGAATAAGTCAAAATGACGCAGAAGAATTTATTAATTTATATTTTGAAACATATCCAAACATTAAAAAATATATGAAAAATCAAGTTATGTATGCCCAAAAAAATGAATATGTTCAAACGGAAACTGGTCGACGTCGTCAAATTAATGGAATTAATTCTAAAAATAAGATGACTTTTGAAAATGCAGCAAGAATTGCAATTAATACACCAGTTCAAGGAACAGCAGCAGATATTATAAAAATAGCAATGATAGAAATACAAGAATATTTATTAGATAAAAAAGATGTAAAAATGGTAATGCAAATCCACGATGAATTAGTTTTTTATATGAATGATTTAAAATACATTAAACCATTAAAAAATATAATGGAAGAAGTTGTTAATTATGCAGTGAAATTAAGTGTAGATACAAGTAGTGGTAAAAATTGGTTGGAATGTATCTAATTATAGTTAGTAATTTATTAGGAGGAATATGTCAACTAATAATTACTTAAAGCAACAAATAGAATTTATTATTAACAATATTAATAATAATAATTATAATCAAAATATTTTATTTTTTGGACCACCTGGGCTTGGGAAAACATATTATTGTCATTATATAGCAAAAGAAGTTAATCGAGAATTGTTATATATAAATTGTAGTGCAATAAATGATGTGAAAAGTTTAAATAATATAATTATGGCAATAAATGATGGAGATTTATTATTTTTAGATGAAATACATTTATTAAAAAAAAAGTATTTTGAAATATTTTATGGAGTATTAACAGATAATAAATTAAGTGTAGTTTATACATTTGAAGAAACATCAAAAGTGATGAATATTCCCATACCTAATTTTGTATTGATGATTGCTACAACAGAAATATTTAATTTACCTCAACCATTTATTGATCGTTTTACTCATCAATTTTGTTTGACTTATTACACAAATCAAGAAATAAAAAATTTAATTGAAGTAGAATGTAGAAATAAAAAAATAAACATATCAGATATATTATGTGAAGAAATAATTTTAGCTTCTCAATCAACACCAAGATTATGTATAAATTATTTAAAGATGATTAAAGAAAGTACGATTAAAATAACTAGTTTATATGATGTATTTGGTATAAATTACTTAGGATTAAATCAATTTATGGTAACTTACATTAAGTACTTACAAAAAAAGATAATAGTTTCTTTAAATAAGATAGCAGCTTATTTAGGGTTATTGGTGAAAAATGTTGCCACTAAGATTGAACCCATTTTATTACGATTAGATTTAATTGAAATTACTGCAAAGGGAAGAGTTTTAACAATAAAGGGGCAAAATTATAATGAAAAAAAATTTAGCATTAAGTAATCATTATAAAAATCATCAAAGTTATATAAAAAAAATAGCTTTTACAATTAAAAAAGTACAAGATAATAACTTTCAAATACCCTTAGGTTTTTTTGATATGGTACAATTAGAAATTATTAAAATAATGATCAATCAAACACCTGGTATTGAAGTAGAATTATTAGATTATTTTAAACTTGAAGAAAAGTATTTTGTTGTGTTATATACTGATAAATATATAGATAATGATTATGTAACAATGATTGAAATGAAATATCCTATAAGATATCAAACTATTACACATCAACAAGTATTAGGTACTATTTTAAATAGTGGTTTTATAAGTGAAGATATAGGGGATATAATACTTAACGATGATGGAGTAATAAATTTACTGTTTATTACAACTAAAATAAATGAATTATGTTATTCAATTACTAAAATAAATAATGTACCAGTAAAATTAAAAATCATTAAAAATCAAAGTGTAGAAATAATTAAAAAACAAACTAGACAAATTATTATAACTTCTTTAAGAATTGATAATGTTATTGTACCGTTAATTAGAGGCTCAAGAACAAAAGCTAAATACAAAATTGATAAACAAGAAGTTTTTATTAATCATGAATGTATAACTAGTTTATGTCGTAAAATAAAAATAGACGATGTGATATCAATTCGAAAAATAGGGCGTTTTAAAATATTAAAAATAGTAGAAAATAAAAAAGGTAAATTTATAGTTACAATAAGATAGGAGAATTATGAAAAAAAAAATATATGCATATAAACATAATGGAGATTTTCATCGTATGTGGAATGAAAGTGAAATATTAAAAGAAACAAAAGATTATATTATATGTCATACTCCTGAAAGAACCCTTGTTAAAGAGTCAGCAGGTCATTTTTGGAAAACCAGAGAACCTGCTATTGCATATTTTTCTAAAAAAAGATGGTTTAATATTATTATTATGTATAAAAAAACCGAAATAGTATATTATTGTAATTTAGCTAGCCCAATATTAACAGAAATGAATACTTTAAAATATATTGATTATGATTTAGATTTAAAATATTTTGTAGAAAAGAAACAAATAGTTATTTTAGATAAAAAAGAATTTGCGATAAATAAATTTAAATATGATTACCCTAAGTGGATTGAAGAAATAGTTGTAGAAGAATTAAAAATATTAAATACATGGGCTAAAAATGAAATAGGGCCATTTAGTGAAGAATTTAGAACAACATGGTATAATAAGATAAAAGAGGTGGAATGATGAATAATGTGGTTACTAGTTTAGCATTACAATTAAAGTTAAAAGAAAAACAAATTACTTCGGTACTTGATTTATTAGGAGATGGTTCAACTGTACCTTTTATTGCTCGTTATAGAAAAGAGGCAACTGGAAATTTAGATGAAGATCAAATTCGTTTAATTGAAAAAGAATACAAATATCAAACCAATTTGGTTAAAAGAAAAGAAGAAATTATTCGGTTAATTAATGAAAAAAAAATGTTAACAAAAGAATTAGAAGAACAAATTAATCAAGCAACAAAATTACAAGTAATTGAAGATTTATATTTACCGTATAAAGAAAAAAGAAAAACAAAAGCCACTGAAGCAATAAAACATGGATTACAACCATTAGCAGATTATATTAATAATGATTTTATAACAAAAGAAGATTTAGAAAAAGAAGCATTAAAATATCTTTCAGATGAA
>CAMZNW010000132.1 GCA_947313935.1 uncultured Mollicutes bacterium | reverse complement strand
CAATATGTTTATGATAAAAATCATAATTTAAAAGTACGTAATATGTATTATTTTAATACTAAAGGTCAGAGAACATATTCGGCTCGTACAAATTATTCAAGTAAAGGTAAAATAACTGATTATGCAGAATATAAATATAATTCTGTTGGAAAAAAATATCAACGAAATATTAAACAATATTACAGCAATAGTAAACCAAAAAAATTATCTCGTACACAATATAATACTAAAACTGGTAAACCAACTTATTTAACTATATATTATTATAATACAAATGGTTATTTTATACATAAAGTTGTAAAAAAATTTTAAATAAATAAAATTTTATATAATTTTAAATCTAAATATTAAATTGCAAATTAATATTTATTTAAAGAAAATATTTGATAAAATGAATATCCTTATTTAAATATCATTTAGACTTTGTTTGATTAGAACAATATGAATACGTAAAATACTGCTCTAAATTTAAGGTTATTATATTAATAAATCATATAAAAATTTGACTCTATTATCATAAGCAATAGAAGTAACATTGTTTCATAATATATTTATTCATTTTTGTAAATATTATATTTGCAATACTTAATATATTTAGAGTATCATTATATTTAATTATAAAAATTATAGATTTGTAACGGATTAATTTATCTGTGTTTTTTAGATAATAAATTTTAATTAGTTATCATTCATGAATTGTTAAATGTGTATAACTTATTAATTTTTGTGTATTAAAAATATTATTATATATTTGATTCATATTATAATTCTTTCTTGTTTCTACTGAAAGTGTATAATATGAATCTTTTTTATGTGAATTTTTTATAAAATTAAGATTTAATACATTCTACTTAGTATTTCATGTACAAATTTGTTTTTTAAATAAAGAAGTAGTAAATTTATGATATAATAAATTATATGGGGATGTCATGGTTTCGACATGTGAATTGTTATTTTAAAGTGGCAGTCGGGTAGAAGCGTTATATTCTAAACAATCCTTAACCGGAAACAATACACAATTAGCTGCCGCATAATAAGTCGTCAGCCTTCAATATACTCTATTTCCCGATGAGTATTGCGATGATTAAGACGGGAAAACCATAAAATATTTCATTGGTATTTTATGTGTATTTAGATGATCGAATTTAGTTTATTTGTTATTTTAATGACTAAGTTTTAAATTGAAAAAATAAATAAACTGTAGAGGCTTTTTAATAGATTCATATGGACACGGGTTCAATTCCCGTCATCTCCACCAAAAAGTATTAAGTATATATTTTTATATATTTAATACTTTTTTAATGTTAAAATTAAAATAAAAAAAGAGCTTATATAATAATCTCTTTTTTTTAAGTATGTAAAATTAATAATTTGGTGCTTTAGTTGTAATTTGAATATTATGTGGATGTGATTCAATTTGTCCACTAGTAGTGATTTCGATAAAATTTGCTGTTTTAAATAAGGTATTTAAGTCAATTGCACCATTATAACCCATTCCTGATTTTATCCCCCCAACTAGTTGATATATTGTATCTGCAATAGGTCCTTGATATTCTTTAATTCCTTCAATTCCTTCAGGAACATATTTTTTATTGTTAGCTTGGAAGTAACGTTCACCACCTCCACGATTCATTGCAATTAAAGAACCCATTCCAACGTATGATTTAAAACATTTATTATCTAGATAAATTAATTCCCCAGGTGTTTCTAGATGTCCAGCAAGTAATGAACCAAGCATGACTGTACTTGCACCGGCAGCTAATGCTTTGACAATATCGCCTGAATATCTAATTCCTCCATCAGCAATAATAGGAATATTAGCAGTACGGGCAATAGTTGCACATTCGGATATAGCTGTTAATTGTGGTGCTCCAACACCTGAAATAATTCTAGTTGTACAAATTGAACCCGATCCAATCCCTACTTTAATTGCATCAGCACCAGCATGAATTAAATCCTGTGTTGCTTGCGGAGTTACAACATTACCCACAATAACATCAAGTGTTGGATGGGCAAATTTTATTGATTTTAATAAGTTAATAATAGATTTAGAATGTCCATGTGCACTATCAATTACGATAACATCAACAAAATTATTAACTAAATTAGTAACGTGTGTAAGACTCGAATTATTAATACTAATTGCTGCTCCAACTCGTAGTCTTCCTTGTTTATCAACAGTTTTGTTAGTAAATTTATCAATATTTTTTATATCTTGTAATGTAATTAAACTAATTAATTCTTTTTGTGCATTAACAACTGGTAGTTTTGATATTTTAGTTGAAAATATTTTTTTTGATGCTTGACTAAGTGTAATATTTTCATCAACAATAATTAAATTATCTGTTGTCATATGAAGACTAATTTTATTGGAAACATCATTAATGTATTTAATAGTTTTAATAGTTAAAATACCAACGACATGTTTTTTATCATTAATTATAAAGATAGAAGTAATATCATGGTCTTCCATTAAATTAATTGCTTCAATAATTGTATTGTCAGGTGTTAATGTAATTGGTTTTTTATTGAATAAAAAATTAAAATTCTTAACTTTTTTAACTTGTTCAATTTGTTCATTTAAACTCATATTTTTATGAATAATTCCAATTCCACCATGGGATGCCATACTAATAGCCATACTAGATTCAGTTATAGTATCCATAGCAGCTGAAATAAGTGGAATATTAAGCTGAATATTTTTTGTTAATATTGTACTTGTTGATACATCACATGGTAATATTTCACTATAGTTAGGTAATAATAATACATCATCAAATGTTAAATGTTTTTTCATAGTGTTTCCTCCTTTATTCCCACTCAATTGTACCAGGTGGTTTAGATGTAATATCATAAACTACACGGTTAATTCCAATAATATTATTAGTAATACAACTTGACATTTCTTCTAAAATATCAAAGTCAACTTTAGCAAAATTAGCGGTCATAGCATCTTTTGATTGAATAATACGAATAGCTAAAACATATTCATAACTTCGAATATCACCTCTAATACCAACTGTTTTAGAATTAGTTAAAATAGCAAAGTATTGCCAATATTCATGTTGAAGATTATATTTATAGATTGTATCTTGAATAATTTTATCAGCTTGTTGTAAAAGTGTAACTTTTGATTTAGTAATATCTCCTAAAATACGAATAGCTAAACCAGGACCTGGAAAAGGTTGACGAGTAATGATAGTTTTATGTAAACCAAGTTTTAAACCAAGTGTTCGAACTTCATCTTTAAATAATTTATTTAGCGGTTCAACTAAAGTAAAATTCAATTTATCAGGTAAACCACC
>CAMZNW010000131.1 GCA_947313935.1 uncultured Mollicutes bacterium | reverse complement strand
CCATCATTTTTTTACTATAACAATTACTTTTATAAATTTCATTATTTACATAATTAACTTCAATAAAATTATTGATTTCTCCTGCAAATGCTGCATTAAATGCTTTTTTTTGTGCAAGAGAACTTACACATATATAATCATATGATTTATAAACTTTTTTGTGTCTTTTAATATTAAACGTATTTTGTTTTCTATTCGATGCTAAACCAAATTTTTTCAAAGCGTTTGATGAATGCCAAAGTAAAATTGTTTTATTACGTTTTGTTTTTATTCCACCTAAAAAAGGATAATAATTATCATAAATAATTATATGAGCATTTAATGTATGCCATATAATTTTTAAATTGTTTTTATTTGTTAAAATATATACTTCAAAATTTTTTTCTAATTCATAATATAATCCATCTAATTCTTGATTAAAAATATTAACAAATACTATTTTATTTTCATTTGTTTTTATAAAAAATTTAATAATTTTTAAAAAGAAATTTATTATTACTACTATGCAATATTTTCCTAAATCTAATATCATTATTCTTCCTAAACATATTATTTACTATTCTTCCGGTTCAGGCTCTGGTGCTGGTCCTGGTTCTGGTCCTGGTTCAGGCTCTGGTGCTGGATCTGGTTCAGGCTCTGGTGCTGGTCCTGGTTCTGGTTCAGGCTCTGGTGCTGGATCTGGTTTAGGCTCTGGTGCTGGCTCTGGCTCTGGTTTTTGTTTTGGTTTTGGATCGGGTTTTGGATCGGGTTTTGGCTTTGGTTTATAATAATTTTTATGTGTTTTTTGATGCGACATTAATCCAAAAGCATAATTATCACCATAAGGAGCTGATGGTACTGTTACTTTTTCTTTTGGTAAACCTAAATTTTTTCGTAATGCATCTGATATCGTTTGTAATTGTTCTTCAACAACAACATAATGTCCATATTCAGCAATATTTTCAAATTGATGATTTTCAAAGAAAACAGAATTTATTTCTTTTGTACTTAAATTTTGTTTTTTTATAAATTTTTGAAACTTTTCTATTACTTTTTGATTTTGAATATCTGTATTGTCTGGTTCAAAAATCTCGCTAAAACCTGCAGAAGAAAATATATTTAACCAAGCTTCTTCTGGGATCATATCATAAGTTAAATCTTTTTGTTTAGATAAAGCATCTGTAATTGTAATAATTGATGCTACATAAGTATAATATGAATACATTAATTTAACTGGCATATCTGAATCCACTAAAGAAAATAAAGGTTTTACAAGTTTTAAATCAAAACCATTTTTTAAAACTTTTTTTATAACAGCTTCGATTACTTGCTGTTGACGATGTCCACGTCCATAATCTTTGGTTGAATCATGACGAGCACGTGCATAAGTTAATGCTTCATCAGCTTCCATATGATATGTTTTATCATTTAACCATAAATAAGATTGTGTTTTATCAACATTTAATTGACTAATGCTTCCATCAGGAGCATATGTTTTTATATCTACTCCTCCTACTTGATCAATAATTTCTTTTAATTGATCCATATTAACTTTTACATAATAATCAATTGGAACATTTAAAAAATTACTTACTGTTTTTTTCAATGCATTCATATCTTTACCAGATACATAATATAATTCATTTATTTGATCTTGATATTTTGTTGGATAATTAATATTATCTGAAATATAATCAACAGATGTATCACGAGGAATAGACGTAATAACAGATTTAAATGTATTTGGATTAAAAGTAATTACTATTAAGGAATCTGTTTTTTCTGGTTTTGTTCCTTCATAATGTTCTTCACGATAAGCATTGATATCTGAACCTACCAATAAAATTGATAAAGGGCGTTTAGCATCTTTAACTGGTACTACTACTTGTGAATACATAAAAAATGTAATAAGTACGGTTAAAACAATACTTACTATTGAAATAATAGTAATTTTTTTTTTTCTTTTGGCCTTTTTTAATTTTTTTTCTTCACCACGCTTCTTCATTTATACTCCTTTAAATTCTATTTCTAAATCTTTTTTTATTTTTGATGTAGAAATTCCATTTGTTCTTTTTAAATAAACAACTTCACAATATTTATTTAAATTATCAAATTGTCCTTCCCAATCATCACCCATTACAAAAGTATCTACATAATATTTTTTAATGTCATCAGATTTTTGATCCCAATCATTTTCTTCAATTACTAAATCTACATAACGAATAGCTTCTAACATTAATTTTCTTGTTTCAAAATTATGATAAGATTTTTTTTCTTTTAACTTATTAAATTCATCAGTTGATACAGCAACAATAAGATAATCTCCTAACTCTTTTGCTCGTTTTAATAATCTTATATGACCATAATGCATTAAATCAAATGTTCCATATGTTAATACTCTTTTCATAATTCTCCTTACCTTTGTCTATTCATATATTTTATTAAAACTTCTGGTATTTCAATAGTTCCATCTTCTAATTGGTAATTTTCCATTACTGCAGCTAAAATTCTTCCTGTTGCCATTCCAGAACCATTTAACATATATGGATATTTTGATTGTCCATGTTCATCTTTATATCTAATTGAAGCACGTCGTGCTTGAAAATCTAGTACATTAGAACAACTTGAACATTCTCGATATTTATTTTGTTCAGGAAACCAAACTTCTAAATCATATGTTTTTGTTGCAGCAAATCCTATATCTCCACTACATAATTCAACAATTCGATAAGGTAATTTTAATCCTTGTAATATTTCTTCAGCTTGTTTAATCATTTGTTTTAAAGCATTCGGTGCATCTTTTGGTAAAACATAATTAAACATTTCTACTTTTCCAAATTGATGCACACGAATTATTCCACGAGTATCGCGTCCAGCTGAACCTGCTTCTTTTCTAAATGATTGAGAATAAGCACTATATTTTAATGGTAGTTCCTGATAATTTAACATTTCTCCACTATGATAATTTGCTAATACTACTTCTGCTGTTGGTACTAAATAAAAATCTCGTTGCTCTGCATTAAATTCATCATCTTTATTTTCAGTTGAGGCAATTTTAAATAAATCTTCTTCAAATTTAGGTAATTGACCTGATCCTCGTAAAGTTTGTCCAGAAACGATAACTGGTATTCCAAATTCTATATATCCATGTGCTTCATGAATGTCTAACATATAATTAGTAATTGCTCTTTCTAATTTAGCGATTTCACCTTTTGTAATA
>CAMZNW010000130.1 GCA_947313935.1 uncultured Mollicutes bacterium | reverse complement strand
CTAGGTGCGTTTTATTACATGACATTGGTAAGAATGAATCAATTGAAATTGGTTGTTCTCATGTTGATTTAGGAGTATTAATTGCTAAAAAATATTCAGAATCAGAAATTGTAATTAATGCAATAGAAGCTCATCATGAAGATGTTAAACCAACGTCTATTTATTCAATTATTACTATTATAGCAGATGAAATGTCTGCGAGTAGAATTGGAAGTAGAAATGAACAATCTGAAATATTTATTCAGAGAATTAATCAATTAGAAGAAGTTGCTTTATCATTTCCAGGTGTAGAAAAAGCATTTGCTTTAAAAGGTGGAAAAGAAGTTAGAATAATTGTAGATGCTAGTGAAATTAAAGATGAATATTTAGAAGTTTTAATGCTAGAAATAAGTAATAAAATTAAAAAAGAAGTAATATTTCCAGGCACTATTAAAATAAATATTTTACGACAAACTAGTGTAAATACAAAAACTCGTAGTGAAAAGAGGTTATATGGCTAAAAAAGATTTTTCAAAGTATTTTAAGAAACCAAACATGAAAGAGTCAAAAAAAAGATCATATTTAGAAGTTGAAAAAGTAGATGGGACAATTGACAATAAATTTTTAAACTTGGGGAAATTTAAAACATATTATTTAAGAACTTATGGTTGTCAAATGAATGAACATGATACAGAAATAATTGCAGGTATTTTAGAACAAATGAAATTTAAAAGAACAGATAAACCAGAAGAAGCAGATATTTTATTATTTAATACTTGTGCTATTCGAGCCAATTCTGAAAATAAAGTTATTGGAGAAATTGGAAGATTAAGTTATTTGAAAAAATTTAATCCAGATATAATTTTTGGATTATGTGGTTGTATGTCTCAAGAAAGTGAAATAGTTGATAAAATATTAAAAACATATACATTTATTGATTTAATATTTGGAACTCATAATATTCATAGATTACCAATTTTATTATCAGAAGCCATGTTTAATAAAGTACGAGTTATAGAAGTTTGGTCTCAAGAAGGTGAAATAGTTGAAAACTTACCAAAATCAAGAAGTTCACAAAAAAGTGCATGGGTAAACATTATTTATGGTTGTGATAAATTTTGTACTTATTGTATAGTACCATATACTCGTGGAAAAGAACGTTCTCGTAGTAAAGATGATATTTTATTTGAAATAAAAAAATTAAAAGAAGACGGTTTTATGGAAGTAACTTTACTTGGACAAAATGTTAATGCTTATGGAAAAGATTTAAATAATAATTATACTATGGCTAATTTATTAGAAGATGCAGCCAAAATTGGTATTGATAGAGTTCGGTTTACAACTTCACACCCTTGGGATTTTGACGATGAAATGGTTGAAATAATTGGCAAATATGATAATATTATGCCACATATTCATCTTCCAGTACAATCAGGAAATAATGAAATTTTAAAAATTATGGGTCGTAGTTATACTCGTGAAATGTATATTGAATTATTTAAAAAATTAAAAAAAGCTAAACCAAATATTAATATAACAACGGATATAATAGTAGGATATCCTAATGAAACAACGAAACAATTTTTAGATACAATATCTTTATATGAAGAATGTAAATTTGATGGAGCATTTTCTTTTATTTATTCGCCAAGAGAAGGTACTCCAGCAGCTAAAATGAATGATAATATTCCATTAGAAGTAAAAAAAGAACGTTTATATGAATTACATGAAGTAATAAATAAATATTCCAAAGCATCATATGAAAAAGAAAAAGATAAAATAGTTGATGTTTTAGTAATAGGTCCATCTAATAAAAATAAAAATATTTTAGCAGGTTACACAGGTAAAAATCAATTGGTTTTGTTACCTGGAAGTTATGATTTAATTGATAATATTGTTCAAGTTAAAATTGATAAACCACGTAATACAGCATTATTAGGTATTTATATAGAAAATAAAATTGAGGAGTAAAATGGGTTTAAGATATAAAAATGATGAATTAAGTATTTTAGGATTAAAAACAAAATTTTTAGATGAAGATTTTGAATTTATGCTCTTTAAATCAACTTTATTATTAAATAATAATGATGAATTTTTTAATAATTTAGTGAATTTATTAGCAGATGATAAACAGATTGTGAAAAAAAATGCTATGAAGTCAATATATTTTTTATTATGTAATACTATAG
>CAMZNW010000129.1 GCA_947313935.1 uncultured Mollicutes bacterium | reverse complement strand
AACCATTTTCAGAATTTAGAGACTGATTAGAATATAAATTTTTATTAATAGAAGAATTTAATAATAAAATTTTAAAAAGAAGTTTATTTGAAGTCGCAAGTTTTGATTTAGAGATGTGAGAAAAAGTATCACTAGATAGTTCAGAAATAACAAAATGATTTGCGGATGTTCAAAGAATAGAATTAGATAGTTTAATATTATCAATTAAAATAGATAATTGAAAGATTAGGCAACTACTACCAAAGATTTATTGAATAGATAGGAAAGTGCTATTAAATGAGCACACAATGTGAAACTACGGGGAAAGCTGGGTTATATTAAAATGAATTGATTTAGAAAGACCTGAATATTTTGATAATCCAGAAACTGACGAAGAATGAAGAATATTACATCCAGAGACTTTTAATATAAATAAAGTTTGAAGATTATTGACTACATACACACAAGATGAAAACTGAAATATAGTTAATAATGCAGGTGCAGGTGTAGAAATAGTTTGAAATGATTATTGAAATATAGAAATATCTCTAAAAATGATAGAAAAAGATTATCAATCTATTTCATCTATTACTCACATCCCAATGTGGGCTTTCTTGTCTGATGCTAATAGTTGAATAGAAAGTTGAAAAGCAAAAGAAAGATGAATGGACATTTTCTACAAAGATATAGAGAAACTTCAAAAAGCAGTTGAAACAATATTTAATAATTTTTGGGATACTGTATGAGTAGCAGAAAAATATAGAGTTCTAGAGTTTGCTAAAATAGTTGAAACTTCTGAAAGTGATAAAGAGATACTAATAAAATCAAGACTAGAAAATATTAAAATGAAAGTAGAGCTTTGATTAATAACTAAATTAGAAGCTATAATGGAATTATATTGAATAAGTGAAGATGAAGCTAAAATCAAACTTACAGAGTATGAAAAAGAGCAAGAGCAATTATTATTAACACAAAAAGAAAATGATAATGCCACAAAAGATAACAAGCAAGAAGGCTAAGCCACTTAACCAAAGGCTGGAAAAAATAACGGATAAAAACAATATTATAATAGTTTTTATTTA
>CAMZNW010000128.1 GCA_947313935.1 uncultured Mollicutes bacterium | reverse complement strand
TATGGTATTAAAGACATTGATGACATTCCAAGTTTAGAGAATAAATTTTCAAATAAAACTGTAACACGTG
This sequence comes from uncultured Mollicutes bacterium, assembly GCA_947313935.1. Classification (GTDB taxonomy): domain Bacteria; phylum Bacillota_I; class Bacilli_A; order UBA3375; family UBA3375; genus CAMZNW01. The sequence goes on along the minus strand of CAMZNW010000128.1, from coordinate 12,535 downwards.
CAAAATATCCAATTGCTTCTAAAATTGTCAAAAATGTGAATAATATTAATATTTGTGGTAAAAATACTAATACTGCTCCAACTCCAGCTATTGCTCCATCAACTATAAAAGAAATCATTCCTGGTGAAATATCAAAATGTTCTAATCCTAATGTTGTTATGTATTGTATATAACTAACTAATTGTTCTATATAATTTAATTGACTATAAGTTATGATATTATCTGATACATGAATATTAAATAAACCTAGAATTGAAAATATTATTTGACTAATAAAAGGAATTATTCCACTAAACGTCACCATAAAAATCACATACATAATTGCTATAAATATTATAAATCCATAAATATGATGTAATGCATATTTGTCAAAAGTTCTATTTAACCACTTTAATTCATTATTAACACTATTTATAGTGAAACATTTTCTCATTATATCTTCAATAAATTTTTTTCGAACTAAAAATAAATAACCTGAAATAGAGGCAACATTGTTTGTTTTTTGTAATTCTACTAATAATTGATTTAATATTTTTTGTGCTTGATCTAATAAAACAAAATATTTATTAACTCCAGACACTCCTTTTAAAAATTCAATTGCAATAAAACGTTTATCAATATCTTCACTATTAATTAATTCTACTAATTTAGTAATAGCATCTTCTACTAATTGTCCATAATTAATTTTAAAATACTCTTTTTGTTCAATTGTTGATTCTAATAATAAATTTGTTTTTTCTTTATTTGCAAATACTATTTTTACATTTAATAAAGAAGACAATTTTTCAATGTTAACTTTGGCATCAAATAAATCCATCATATTAAAAATTATATATTCCACTTTTTGGCTTTCTAATAAATCAATCATAAAATATGATGTTCGTTTGAAATTAGTTATATCCATTACATTAATAATTCCGACATTCTCTACATTTAAAATACTCTCAAGTACTATTTTTTCTAGTATACCACTTCCACTTAATCCATTAACCCCCGGTAAATCTACTAACCGTACTTGGCTATTTTTAATTAATGCACTTTTTTGTTGTACTGTTGCACCTTCAAAATTAGAAATTTTTTCATCACTACCTGTTAAAGAATTAAATATTGTTGTTTTACCAACATTAGGATTTCCTGCTAACAAATAATTACTCACGCCACTCCTTAATTTCTATATCTTGAATGTACTTTTTATTAATACAAAAAGTAGCATTATCAATTGTAAATAAACAAATATTTTTCGGAGAATTTATTGAAATGTTTTTTGTTATAATTTCGCCTTGAATAAAACCAATTTCATTTAATAACTCAATATCTTGAGCACATAAATTACCAAAACTTTTAATAAAATAATTCTTATTTTCTTTCATTTTAGTTAATTTCATTTTATTCCTTCCAAATAATATTATACCATAAATTAACTACTTTTTATAATTATTATAAATTAATATTAAATATGTTAAGGAATATAATAAGTTGAAAATAAAAATTTATTTCTATAAATAATTCATAATATAAATGATGATTTATATACGATATATCTAATTCTTCATTTGTATTTTATAAAAAATAATATATTCTCATGGTTCTACATATATTTAAAAGAAAGATTAAAGATAAATTCACTTAAATTAATAACAAATGGTATAATATTTATATATTATAGGAGGTTAGATTATGAAATCAGAAATTATTTTAACACAAAATGAAATTATGCTTAAAGTTAAAGAAATAGCTAAATATTTAGATGAAAAATATCTTGATAAAAATCCAGTTGTAATTGGAATTATGAAAGGATCAGTATATTTTTTAAGTGATTTAACAAAAGAAATGACTATTGATTTACAAGTTGATATGATGCATTTATCATCTTATGGTAATGAAAGTAAGAGTAGTGGTGTTGTAAAAATAGTTAAAGATATTGATATTGATATTACAAATCGTCATGTAATTGTTTTAGAAGATATTATAGATACCGGTACTACACTTGCATATTTAAAAAATTATTTTTCAGATAAAAATGCTTTATCAGTTGAAACTATTTCTATTTTTAAAAAAGCAGGTGCTAATACTAATAATAATACTGCTGATATTATTGGTTTTGAACTTCCAAATGCTTTTTTAGTTGGTTATGGTCTTGATTATGCTCAAAATTATCGTTCATTTAAAGATGTTCATAAAATCATTTCTAATGATTAATTCTTTAATTATAATTTAAAAAGATTTTAATAATATTAAAATCTTTTTTTATTTATTATTCTAAAATTATGGTAATGTTTAAATATATTAAAACTACTAATACTACTATATAACTAATTTTTATAACTTTTTCAGAATATATTTTGTTTAATTTACTTCCAATACTAGCACCTAATATCGCACCAGGTATCATTACTTTTAACATACTCAAATCCATTGTACTTAATCCAGTATGTCTTATTAAAGTGATAATCGCAACTAATTGTGAAAACAGAATTATTAATAATGATTTTTCTGTTGCTCTTTTTATGTTATAACCTAATACTATTGTTAAAATAGCAATATTTATTGGACCACCACCTATATTTAATAATGATGAAATAAATCCCATAAATATAGATAACAATATTATGTTACTTGGTAACTTTTTAATTACAAATTTTATCTCCATCTGTTCTAAAATGATTACACTTATTAATATTATCACTAAAATTAAAGATTGGATTTTTGTTATGATTATCGGATTTATAATAAATTTATACACATTAGTTAAAATAACGCTTCCAATGTAACCACCACTTATTGCACCAATTATAAAAAAACTATTTTCCTTTGTGAAAATTTTAAAGCCTTGTTTTTTATTTTTTATCGTTGTAGTTAAAGCCATAAAAAATACAGTGATTGTAGATAATACTCCGATTGTAATAGCTGGAAATTGTCCTAAGTTATCAAGCATAACTTTAATAAGCATTCCTCCACCAATTCCAGACATTCCTCCTATGATAGTTGCAATTATTGCTATTAATCCATAAATTATATAATTTATCATTTCTACTATTCCTTTATAATATACTTTTGATATTTTGCTAAATCCCATTGCGATAAATTAGCTACTATTAATGCTCCTTTTTCATTATATTTAGGAGGAGTAACACTTGTATACTCATTTAATATTGTTACTATTTTCATTACACTATATGGAATTAATAATTTAACTTCCTTATAATTTGCAAAAATATTATCACTAATCGCAATTAATAATTTATCTATTCCTTGCTTATTTTTAGCAGATATATTTAAACCTTCACTAACTTTACCTACTAAATCAACTTTATTATTTACCATCAGTTCTGGAATATTTACTATATTTAATTGTTTTAAAGTGTCTTTTACAACTTGTTTATGGATTTCATAATCATTATTAGTTAAATCTGTCAAATGAACTATTAAATCAGAATTTTTAATTTCTTCTAATGTCGAATGAAATGCTTTTATTAATTCATGTGGTAAATTAGAAACAAAACCAACCGTATCAACTAATAAAAATTGCAATCCATTATCTAACTTAATTCTTCTAATTGCCGTATCTAAAGTTGCAAATAACATATTTTTTTCAAATACTTGTTTTTCATCATTTACTAAAGCATTCATTAATGTCGACTTCCCTACATTTGTATAACCTACAATTGACACAATTGGTAAAATATTTTTTTCTCTTTTTAATCGTTGTAATTTTCTTGCTTCAACAAATTTTTCTAATTCTTTTTCTAATAAACTAATTTGTGATAAAATATTTCGTTTATCAATTTCTATTTGTGTCTCTCCACTTCCACGTGAAACAGTTCCTGCTTTACCTCCACCTAAACCTGATAAATGACTATATGAACCTGACATTCGTGGCTTTTGATATTTTAATTGTGCTATTGATACTTGAATCTTTGCTTCTTTACTTTGTGCACGACTTGAAAATATTTCTAAAATTAATTGTGTACGATCAATTACTTTACAATGTAGTATTTCTTCAATGTTTTTATTTTGACTTCCGCTTAATTCATTATTTGCTACTATTATATCTGGTTGTAAATCATCTACTAACACTTGTAATTCTACTATTTTTCCAGTACCAATATAATATTTAGGTTCTATTTTGGGTAACTTTTGTGTTAAACGTCCAATAACTTTTAAATTACAAGCAACCACTAAGTTTTCTAGTTCCTCCATATAATATTCAAATTTATTGTCACGATAAAAATCTACTCCAATAACTATGACTCTTTTCATCTTACTCCTAACTTAAGCCGGAAACTACACCATGTTCATCAATTTTAATATTTTGTGCATTAGGAAATTTATTTAATCCCGGCATTGTCATAATATTACCAGCATAACATACAATAAATCCAGCTCCACTATTTATTTTAAAATGACTAAAATTCATTATATAACCACTTGGAGCACCTAATTTTTTTGGATCATCAGACAAAGAAACTGGTGTTTTAGCAATACATATTGGTAAATGTTCTAAATTTAAATTTTTTATTTGTATCAAATCTTCTCGTGCTCTTGTTTCTAGATTAAATCCTTGTGCTCCATAAACTTTTTGAACTACCTTTAATAATTTTGTTTCAATATCATCTTCTAAATCATAAAAATTTTTCATTTCCTTCGGAGTTTTTAATTCATCTAAAACAATATTAGCTAAATCTATCGCACCTTTTTGCCCGTCAACAAATGAAGTTACAAGAGCAACTTTCACATCAATTTTTTTTAATTCTTCTTCAACAAAAGTTATTTCTTTTAATGTATCTGTTGGAAACTTATTTAAAGCTACTACATAATTTATATTACTTGTTTCGACAATTTTTAAATGTTGTTTTAAATTAATAAGCCCTATTTTGATTGCTGCTAAATCTTCATTTGCCAAATCTTCATCTGCTACATAAGCATGAGTTTTAATTGCTTTTATGGTTACTACTATTACTACACAATCAGGAGATACCCTTTTATCACGAGCCTTAATATCCAGATATTTTTCAAAACCTAAATCCGCACCAAAACCTGCTTCTGTTACAACTATATCTCCTAGTTCTAATCCTAATTTTGTTGCAATTACTGAATTTGTCCCTTGTGCAATATTTGCAAAAGGTCCACCATGTATTAAAACTGGGTTATTATATAATGTTTGCACTAAATTAGGTTTTATAGCTTCTTGTAATAAAAGAGTTACTGCATCACCTATTAATAAATCTTTTAAATAAATTGGTTCATTATTATTATTATTAGCAATTAATATTTTATTAACTCGTTGTTTTAAATCATTAATATTTTGACTTAAACATAAAATAGCCATTAATTCTGATGCAACTGTTATATCAAATCCTTCACAACGTTCAATCCCATTAAATTTGTTACCTAATCCTACTGTTACATCTCTTAAAGCTCGATCATTCATATCTACTACACGTTTAAAGTAAATTTTATCTAATGCAAAACCAAGACTATTCCCTTGATAAATATGATTATCAATACATGCACATATTAAATTATTCGCACTTGTAATTGCATGAATATCACCTGTAAAATGAAGATTAATATCTTGCATCGGTACTACTTGCGCATATCCACCACCACATGCTCCACCTTTCAAGCCAAATACAGGTCCCATTGATGGTTCACGCATACAAACAATACTTGATTTATTTAAATAATTTAAACTATCTGATAATCCAATCATTATAGTAGATTTCCCTTCACCACTTTTAGTTGGATTAACTGAAGTTACTAAAACAACTTGTCCTTTTTTTTGTTTAGCAACTCGATTAATTTTAGCTTTATTATTACCATACAATTCTATTTCATCATGTTCTAAACCTAACTTACTTGCTATTTCTTGAATTGATTTTAATTCTGCTATTTGAGCTATCTCAATATCTGTTTTCATCTTACTCCTCAATATATTTTATTTCATCTAACATCAAAGAATATAATGCAGTTTTTACTGGCTTATTTACTTTGCTTATTAAAAATTCTTTATATATTGCTAATTGTTTTGAATAATTATCATCATTTAAATCATTCAATTTATAATCAATAATTAAATAATAATCTTTAAATTCTAAAATACAATCAATTATACCATGAATATTATCATTATAAAATTCATATTCTTGATAACAATTTATATACTCACTAAACTCTTGGTGCATTATCATTTTATTTAATATTTCTTCCACTAACTTTGATTCATATTCTTTTGGTAAATCTTTAAAGTCAACCCATTCTAAAATTTTATGTAATTCATTTCCTAAAGTAATATTTTCTAACTTTTTAGTGTCTAAAACATTTAATACTTTTTTACTTGCTTGTTTTATAATAACTTTATTTTTTATAATAACTTGATCATTATATGTGTACTTAATATCTTCTATTTTAAACTTATTTTCTTGAGTTATTGTTTTAGTTTTATTTGTATTATTAAATTCCATAATAATTTCTTTTGGTAAATTATTTTTAAAATTTATATTTAATTTTAAACGATCTCCTTGTACTTTTAAAAACGAATTAAAACTTTTATATTCAGTGTCTAATTTACTAAAATCGCTTCCTGAAACAAAAATAAACTGTTCTTTTGCTCGTGTAAGTGCAACATAAAATAATCGAACTTGTTCTGATATATCATTTTTCTTCTTTTTTCTTTTAATCAAATATTCATTAAATTGATGATATTTTTTATACTCATGTACATATGGAACTAAAATTGTTTCATCTTGTGTATACATAAAATCAGTTTTAGTATCAGTTCTAAATAATTTTGAATTTAATTCTGCTATATAAACTATTGGAAATTCTAGTCCCTTCGATTTATAAATTGTCATTAAACTTACTGCATTTAAATCTTTTGTGTCTATTTTTAAGTTAACATCTTTTTTACTTTCATTTAAATATGTAAAAAACTCAAGTAATGTTTTATTTACGTATCCTCCTAAATCAAGAGTAATACAAATATTTCTTAAATATAATAATCTTTTGTCAACATTACTTATTTCTTGTATTACAATGACTTTTTTTATTTTTTCATAACGAGATAATATTTGATCAAATTGTTCTTCTAAACTAAGATTTATACTTTTTCTTTGTTCTTTAATTAATCTACTTACTTCTAATATTTCTTTTGATTCAATCCCTTTTAATTGAAATTTTTCTATATCTTCATCACTAATATTAAAGACAAAACTCCTTAATAATGCAATAAAGTAAAATTTATATTCTGAACTATTTTCATGAACATTAATTACATTAAAAATTATATTTAAAACTTTAATGTCTGGTTTATCTTTAAATGATGGTTCTTGTTGTGAATTCAAAGTTATCTTTAAAAATTCAAATACTTCCATATAATATGAATAATTACTTTTTTTACGAGTTAAAATAACAAAATCTTCATAACGACAATCTCGATATGACTTTGTTTTTAAATCTCTTATTTGGTATTTATCTTTTATTTTTTTTAAAATATCTAATCCTATTATAAATGGTTCTAAATATTTATCCATTATTTCAATATCATTTTCAGCTATTAACTCTTTATCATAATTTAAAATTGAAAAATTATAATCATTTAAATTTAAATCATCTATATAATTATTATTTCCAAACTGTAGACTATGATTATCATTGTAATTTACCCCACCATAATTCGTAGTCATTAAATCACTAAAAATTTGATTTATCCCTTTAAGCACTTCAATACGTGAACGAAAATTTTTAGTTAACTTAATTACATCACCCAAAGAATCATCTTTTGTGTATTTATTTTCAAGTTCGATGAAATTTTTAGGGTTTGCATTTCTAAAACCATAAATTGCCTGCTTAACATCACCAACCATATAAGCATTATTTTTTGTTATTAAGCTAATAAAATAATTTTGAAAATCATTTGTATCTTGATATTCATCAATCATTACTTCTATAAATCTTTCTTGTACATTCATTTTAATATCTCTATTATTTTCTAATAAAGAAATAGCAAGTTTTGTAATATCTGCAAAATCAAACATATTATTTTTAATTTTAAACTCCCATACTTCTTGTTCAAGTTTTTTAATTATTTCTTCTAATATTTGAGCTATTTCTGAAGTATCTAATAAATTTTTTATATATTCATGTTTGGTTGGAATATTACAAATTTCTTTTAAATCACTTATTTGGTCTTTTATTTCATTATTAATTTGAGTAATATCAGGTTCATTTATAAAATTTTTACTAATATTTGGTCTCTTATCTAAATTAGTTAAATTTTGATATATTTCATCATAATATTTACTATTTAATAATTGTTCATAACATAAATATAATTTCATAAAATATTCTTTTTCATTTTCTTCACTACATACACTTTTTAACCTATTTAACAACATTGTAATTTTTTTTATTATTTCAGTTAGATAAATTTCAAAAATTGCAAACTTTTCATTTACTATTTCTTCACTATAAACAATATTAACATCTTTTAAATTAAAAATATTTTGTTTTTCATGATATAATTTAATGATTTTTTCTTTTAATATTCCATCATCAAAAATTGTATAATTATTTATTAAACTTTCAAATCCACTTGTCAAATTAACATAATATTTTAGTAAAATATTATCTAGTGTTTTTTTCACCATCATATCTAATAATATTGGATCAGCAATTGCAACATTTTTATCGATATTTAATAAATACTGATACTCTTTAACAAGTTTTAAATTATATGCATCAAAGGTTGTAATATTAGCATACTCTAAATGTTCTAATTGTTCATTAAGTTCTTCTTGATTAATCCCATCGAGAATTCTTGTTCGCATTTCAATTGCAGCATCATTAGTAAATGTTAAAATCAATAATTCATCTATATTAACACCTTCTTTTAAATATTCAAGCACCCGTTGCTTTAAAACTGCAGTTTTTCCAGAACCTGCACCTGCACTTACTAATATGTTTTTGTTTCGCGTAAAAATTGCTTTTTTTTGATCATCAGTAAACATTACACCCTTTCAAAATTACGCTTTTTTTTATTGCAAATTATTTCATATGAACAATACTTACATGATAAATTATCACCTTTTTGATTAATTTTAGGATTAATTAAAAAATCTCCATTTAGTGTTGCATTTTTAACACCTTCTATTTTTTGTAATACTAGAGCTTTATTTTCTTCAAAGTCTACTTGATTCCATATTTTCGTTGTACTGTTTTTAGTTAAAGTACCATCTTTTTTATACTTTACTCCAGACAAATTATCTACATTAATTTTATCAATCATATAATTATTTGTAATTCCAGACAATTCAACTATTTTTTTTAAGTTTGTATCTTCATGTTTATAAGAATATAATGGTGCTATTTTTTGACGATATGTTCCAGCAAAATTAACTTTAGGGTGTTTTTTTTCTAATAATATAAAATAAATTAAATTTTGTAAATCTAACCCTAAATTAATATCTTTAAAATCTAATTTTGCTTGACCAGTCTTATAATCTATTACTACAAAATCATCCTTAGATTGTAATACTAAATCTATCTTTCCAACTAAATAAAAATTATCTTTTAAATCATAACTATATTCATTCATATAATTATCTTCTACATCTATAATTTCAAAACTCATTTTATCAAATTGTTCATCTAGTACTAAAACTAATTGTTCTATAAATTTATTTGTTTTATTAAAATAGAAGTTTTTTTTACTAATACATCCCTCATAATTATTAAAATACTCTTGTTTGTTTTCATGAATTACTTTTTTTATTGATTTTTGACTATCTGGTGTATAATATTTTTCTAAAATAAGATGAATGTATAAACCAATTACTAATGTATTATTTGTTTTAAATTGTTTTATTTTTAAAACTTTACTTAAATAAAACTTATAACTACATTCATAAAATTCTTGAATACTTGAAGAAGACAACTTCATAACTTCGTTATAATGATACTCTTTACTCTTAATATATTGATTATCATAATTTTCTGGCAAAGAGAGATTATTATATAAATATTTTATTTGATAATTAACCTTTTTATATATTTTATATATTTCTAATTGCTCTTTTAAAACATATTTATCATAAGTATCATTATATCTTTCTTTAACTAAATAACATAACTTATCTTCAATTTTTATTGGAAATTCATTTAATACTCGTTCATACATACAAGGTTTATTATTAATAACACTTGTATAACTTAAATTTAAATACTGGGTATTATTAATTAAATATTTTAATAAATATTTCCTATTTTTATTTTTTATTATTGAAGTTTCTAATTCAAGGTGTTGTAAAATATCATCAGATAAATATTGATTATTTAAATCTACTTTTAAAAATTTATCTACCTGCATCCCCATTAAAAATACATGATTAAAAATATTAATTTCTTCTAATTCTACTATATTAATACAATTTTCATACATACTATTAATATACATCTTTTGTTTTATTTCTTTAATTACAATTTCTTTATTTTCCAATCCATACATATTGATTATTTTTATTACTTCATTTTTACATTCTTTTGATGCATCATTAAGATCATCTAACTGATATGATTTAATAAATTTAGCTACATTCTTATCAGTTATTAATGCAATTTTATAACTATTTACTATATTAATTTTAAACATATAAAAAATACTTAAAACTTTCGGCTTTAGGACTTCAGGAAAATATAAATCTATTGCACTTGGAACAACTCCTTCATTTAATAATTTTTTTATTTTAATTGCTACATCTGTAATTTCTTCTTCTTCAGTTTTATATGCATTAATTAAAACTTCTTTTTTACTATTTTCTAACAATAATTCTTCTTCATTATTGTAACTATAACTTGTTATTACAGGGATTTTTTTATTTTTAGATGATTTTATTAAATGGAGATTATCTTGATATATTTTATTTAATTTTTTTATCTTTTTATTTTCTAAATTTATTTTATGATATTTTTTTAAGACATCCATTATAATTTTAGCTTCATAATAATTATTACTTTCTCTGTATAATACATTTAATAACTCTGGTGATATTTCATTATCATACAATCTTAAATATTCTTTATAACTAATAATTTTAACATGTACCATATCATCTAAATCTATTAATAATTGTTTTTTTAAACTACTAGCAACTACTAAATATTTCATTTGATTTATTTTACTAATTTTCAATAATAAATCTTCATAATTATGTATATTCATATTTACCCCTTACCAATAATATCGCTTAGATGAAGAATTCCAATTTCGTTTATTTACTTGAAGAAAAACTAAATATATAATTAATGTATTAATACATATTTGAATTAATATTAACTTTAATATATTATTTATATTAAAAATAACATCATAATTTATAATGTTTAGTATACTTATAAGTATACTATATACTCTAATCAATATTCCAATTTTTAAAAATAATTTGAATTTTATATCTTCTTTTTTATTTATTATATACATTAACTTTACTATCATATAAAATAATATTACATATATATATATATAATCATAATTTACTAACCCTGTAAATACACCAAAAATTATTGCTAAATATTTATTAGTACCTATTTTTAATTGTTCTTTATCTAAAAATACTAAATATGCCAAAAAAATAACCATTGGAAATACATATGGTTGAAATTTGTTTAAAAATATAATATTACTATTGCATAATATTAAAATTATATAAGCCATTACTAATTTAATAAAAATTGAAGTGTTATTTTTAATTATCATTTAAAATCACCTGTACATAACGTACATCATCACTATTAATGCTAGGACTGACCATATACGTATTCCCCATTATGTCATCTACTTGTATATCAACTACATGTCCTATTTCAATTCCTTGTGGAATTAATTTTTGATATCCATTTGTATAAATAACATCACCTTTATTTAAATTATCATTACTTGAAATGGTTTTAAATTCATACATTTTATTTTTATATTTATTTACTATACCATTTATTTCTTGTTTACCAGAAATAGCTTCCCCCAATACATTTAACTTTACATTTTTGCTAGTCATTAATTTCATATGCGCAAAATTTTTATCAACATTATCAATAACCCCAATTAAAATTCCCTCACTTACAATTGCTTGACCTTCTTTAATACCCTCATCACTTCCAACATTTATTGTTGCTCCATATTCCCAAGTTGCTAAATCTCTTTTAATTATAGTAGCATTAACTGTTTTGTATTTTTTATTATCTAATTTTATTTTATTTCTTGCATTAGCTGCACTTAATAAATCATTTTTGCTTTTTAATTTTTCATTAGTATTTTTTAACTTAATATTGTCTTTTTTTATTTTTTCATTTTCTACTTTTAACTCTTTCATATTCTTACTATTTAATTCATGTTCGCTTAATTTAACATGAAAAGAATTAATTATATTTGATGTTACTAAATACCCTTCATTTAACATTTTATTTCCGATTGATGTTACTAAAAATAAATTAATAATAATAGTTACAATAATAATACTTATTATCATCCATATAATATTAC
>CAMZNW010000127.1 GCA_947313935.1 uncultured Mollicutes bacterium | reverse complement strand
TAAATCATCCATTATTAGAAGATCAAAATTTAGCAATTTCTGAACAATTTGGTGTTTTAATTGAAGAAGAAGGAATTAGTTTACGTGGAATGTTCATGATTTCTCCAGAAGGAATTTTAGAAAGTGCTACAATTAATAATTTAAACGTAGGTCGTTCTATAGATGATATTTTACGTACATTAGCAGCTTTTAAATCAGGTGGTTTATGTGGTATAAATTGGTCTAAAGGAGATTCAAATTTATAATTATAATAAAAATTAATATATAATAAATTTCAACTAATTTTAGTTGAGATTTATTTTTTTTTAGTTTTGATTCTAATTTTAGAGCACTTAATCCATTAAAATAATCACAAGGTAAAAGTTGATATATTTATATTTAATAGTAAAATATTGATATTATTTAATTTATTTACTATACTTGGTATCTTTGTACTATTATGCTTAATTTTATTGTAAATTATAAATTCAGAACATTATAATATAGCTTAATAAGATAAATTATTTGAATAATATTTTCATGGAGTTGAATGTGTATAACTTAGTTCTTTTGTATATTAAAATTATTATTATATATTTGATTTGTATTGTAATTATTTTTTAGTATACTTAAAGTATATAATATGAATTTTTTTTATAAATATTTTATAAAATTAAGATTTAAAAAGTTCTACTTAGTATTTCAAAGTATGCGTAAAAAAATTAAATAATATAGCATAAAAAAATGGTATAATAAAATTGTTTTAAGAGATATTTATTTATGGAGGAGCATGTTAATTAATTCAATTGTATTAAGTGCTGGAAAAGGTACAAGAATGAAGAGTGATAAACCAAAAGTTATTCAAAAAATTTTAGGTAGTGAAATGATTAACTTAGTATTACAAAGTTTAAATAAAGCAAAAATAACAAATAATTATATAGTTGTAGGTTATAAAAAAGAAGAAGTTATGACAAGTATTAAAGAATGTTATAATGTGATTGAAGTTTTTCAGGATGAACAATTAGGAACAGGTCATGCGATTAAAATTGCTAAAGAACAAATGGAATTTTTAGAGGGAATTACAATAATAACTTGTGGAGATACACCATTAGTTACAAGTGAAACTTTTGAAAATTTAATTAATCATCATCAAAAAACAAAAGCAGATTTAACTGTTTTAACAGCTATTGTTGATAATCCAACAGGTTATGGTCGTATAGTTCGTAATGAGAAAAATGATGTGTTAAGTATTGTT
>CAMZNW010000126.1 GCA_947313935.1 uncultured Mollicutes bacterium | reverse complement strand
CCTCTACATTTAAAGGATATTCATTTGCTACAATTGGTGATAAAAAACTATTTTGTTTATTAATAAATTTATTTATTGTACTTATTTTTAAATTATTATTAAAATCTTTTTTTACATCAGCTATCTTATAACCGCCAATAGCATAATTATATGATGTATTAAATTTATTACTTGCTTTTAATTGTTGTTCTATAATACTACGATAACCCGTTTTATTAGGATGTAATTTTCCATCACTATAATAACCATTTGTAATTGAATCACCCATATATGTTATTGTTAAACTTTCTTTTAATTTATTTGGATCAGCAATTACATTATTTTGTTGTTTGCCATTTTTAACTTCTATATTTAAAGCCTCATGTAAATATATATCACCAATTATTCCAATTCCAATTATTACTAAAATTATTATAATACCTTTTTTTTTCATAATAACACTCCTCATGTTATTATAACATAAAACTTTTAACTTCAAAGCATTTTTATACTTGTATTTCAATCGTAATATATTCAATATTGTATTGAATTAATAATTCTTTAATTTGAGTTTTAATTAGTGTTGTTTTAGATACTACATCATCATTTGATATTTTAATAGTTATAGTACAAACATGTATACTTCCATCTAAAGACCAAACTTTAAAATCAATTACATCTTTTATATTTTTATTTAATAATATTTTCATTTTTAGTTCATTAATATCTAATGCATTAGGAACTTTTTGTAAAATAACATTTAATATTTGTTTTATGTAATAAATTGATTGAAATAATATAAACAATGCAATAATAATTGAAAATATTGTATCAATTATATATATTTGATATAAATAAATTAAAATTGATGAAAATAATACTGCTATCCAACCTAAAGTATCTTCAAGAACATGTAACATTAAAGATTTAGATATTATATGATTATTATCTCGTAATCTCCATACCCCTTCACTACTTATAATAATACCTACTATTGCAATAAAAAATGATATTTTAACATTTATTACTTCTGGATTTTCAAATCGATAAAATGAAGCATATAAAACTACTATTGATGAAATAAATAATATTATCGTATTAAATAATGCTCCAATTATAGTAAATCTTTTATAACCATAAGTATATAGGTTATCAGATTCTTTTGAAGATATTTTTATTAATATGTATGATATTAACAAAGTAAAAGAATCTCCTAAATCTCGTAAAGCATCTGTAATTATTAATAAACTATTTGCAAAAATACCTGCTATTATTTCAATAATAACAAATACTATATTAAAAATTAATACCATTAAAGAATCACGCTTCATCTCATTGTAATCTTCTACATCTTGATTAAATTTATTATTTTTCATATTACTCCTATTATAATTATAACATATATACAATTCATTTCTAATAAAATAACCATAACATAATTGTTATGGTTATTTATCTCATTCTTTTAATTAAATATTTTTTTTATTCCATCAAAGAAAGATTTTTGATTCGCATGATTACCTTCAATTTCAGCTAATTTTATTAATAATTCTTTTTCATTTTTAGAAGTTGATGTTGGTACTACAATATTTACAACAACTAATTGATCTCCTTTTGTTCCTGATTTAGGATGAACTCCTTTACCTTTTAAACGTAACTTTGAACCTGTTTGTGTTGCTTCTGGTATCTTTAATTTTACATCACCATGAATAGTTGGAACACTTATTTCAGCACCTAATACAGCTTGTGTATAAGTTATAGGTATATCAATAGTTATATTTTTATCATTTCTTTTAAAATATTTATCTTGATTAATTGTAATATTTAAAAACAAATCACCATCTTTACCTCCTAGATGACCACCCTCACCTTTTTTACTTAAACGCATATATGCACCATTATCTATTCCTGCAGGAAAATTAACAGCTATAGTTGTATTTGATGTAGTACGTCCATTACCATTGCAATCTCTACATTTATTTTTAATTCGTTTACCTTTACCATTACAATCTGGACAACTTATTTCTCGCATCGTCATTCCAAAAATTGATTGTGCTTGTTGATGTACTCGACCAGCTCCTCCACATGTTCTACATATTTCAAGATCATTAGCTTTTTTAGCACCAGTTCCAGCACAAGAATTACAATCTCGTTCAACATCAATGTTAATGTCTTTTTTACAACCAAATACTGCTTCTTTAAAAGTTAAATTTAATTGCATTTCCATATCTCGACCATTTCTTGGACCATTTTGATCTTGTTTTTGAAAACCACCAAATCCTCCACTAAATCCTCCACCAGAACGACCAAATATTTCTGAAAATATATCAGAAAAATCAAAACCATCTGCCGCATGACCACTACCATTCATTTGATCAAAAGCAGCATGACCATATTGATCATATTGTGCACGCTTATTTTTATCTGATAACACAGCATAAGCATCTTGAACTTCATTAAATTTTTCATGGGCATCATCGTCTTTATTTATATCTGGATGAAATTTTTTTGCTAACATTTTAAATGCTTTTTTTATTTCTTTTTCATCAGAATTTTTATGGACACCTAAAACTTCATAATAATCTCTTTTATTCAAAATATTCTCCTTTATTTTATTATGCTTTTAATAATAAATCTAAATATAAAAATCAATATAATTATTGGTAATAATGCTATAAATACTTTAATAATTAAAATAATTACTATAATAGGTACTACTATTAATAATAATTTTGTAAGTACACTTAAATCACTAAAACTGTTAAATTCTACATTTGAATAATGTGCTTGATTCCATTCATTATTTTTATTATAAAATTGATCAGTATTATAACTACCAAAACGATCATAATGTTTGCGTT
>CAMZNW010000125.1 GCA_947313935.1 uncultured Mollicutes bacterium | reverse complement strand
GATTCAGGAGCTAGAGAAAAACTTTATAAGCAAGCAGGAAACTCTATTGCTGTTAATGTGTTAGAGGAGGTTTTTTATTATGTCAACAAATTTTAGCAATGAGGAAAAACTTAGAAAAATATTTTCTTCATTAAACGAATTAGATAAATATAAAAAAACTGTAATTTGAGAAATGGGAACAGATTTTATTATTCATATAAAAAGATGGGAAAACTTAGTAAAAAAAATATATGATGAATGTGATTATAAAGAAGAAATGAGTTCATTAGAAATATTTTGAGAGAAAAAAAATGATGAGGGCTATGGACTAATAAATGTAATTTTTCCATCTGGAAAAAAAATTTATATGAATTTTATACAATCAAAAGACGGTTGAAAAGAGGGTAATGAAAAAATATGAGCACACTCAACAATGAGACAATTCTTTGAAGTAGGAACATCATTTGGATATATAACAGTCAATAATGAATTTAAAATAAATAATAGTTTTACTTTGCAAAAACAAAATTTTATAGAAACAAGTGATGAAAGTATATTGAATAATATTATAGAAATAATAATGTATTCTTGAGATGTAAAAAGATTGAAAGCACATTCATTAAGAGATGTTGCAATAACAATAATTTTTACATATTATGTATTTAATGGAAATACAACTTCTTTCAATTTTTTAGAAAGGATAGTACAAAACAATATTATTCCATTTAGAAATGGCAAAAGAAATATCGAGAGTATAAAGAGCAAATTTAATTCTAAAACTTCTAGTATAAAAAAACAAACAACACTAAATAAGTGATCAAAAGAAAATATGTTCAAAGAAAAATTTTCAGAGTTATTAAATTTTATTTTTGAAAAAATTGAACTTGGATGAGAAATAGAAGAAATTTCCCATGAAAATAAAATGCTAGAATTTTATGTTAATAAAAATAGTAGAAAAGGACAAAAATCTTATCGTGATTTAATGTTGAATGATATCAAAAGATTCCTAGATGAAAATTCTTACAATAGACATGATTTAATATTAGGGATAAAAAACTCTAAATTAGTAGAGGCTGCACATATACTTGACTATAAGTGTTGTGATTTAGATGAGCAATATGATCCAGAAAATGGATTGCTTGTTGATCCGACAATTCACAAATATTTTGATAAAGATATAATTGTGTTTGATGTAAATGGAGATGTTTTTGTAGACAATAATTTTTATAAAGAGGTTAAAAAATTAGTTTTATTATCAACAGGTGATTTTAAAATATCAAGTAATGTATTAACCGAAAAAACTAAATACTATATTGAAAAGAGAAACATAGAACATAAAATAAATTTTGAACATTACATAAAACTCTAATTTTTTTAAAAAATTATTTTAGATCCATCCACTAAAAGTTAACTATTAAACTGAAATATATTTTCTTTTTAGTTGCTTTAGAACACTTTCTGAAACGATCTTTCTTTAAAATAAAAAAGAAATATTCTATAGGACCAGTTCCAACCCTAAACATAGGTTTATTGATTTTATATTTGGTTTTGTTCTTTTTGTTCATAAGTAAGAATATTCTAATCCATGGTTAGATGCATTATATTGTTTTCCATACTTTGATTTTTAAAAGTACATCTTTAATATTAGGAATTGAAATTAAATTTCCCTTTTGTTTGCATAATTTTCAATCTAATATTT
>CAMZNW010000124.1 GCA_947313935.1 uncultured Mollicutes bacterium | reverse complement strand
ATGGCTAATTTAAGTGATGCCAATCTTAGAAAATCAAATTTAAGTAAAGCTCACCTTGAAGAAACTAATTTAAGTAATGCTAATCTTAAAGGAGCTATTTTAAAAGGTGCTCATCTTGAAGGAGCAGATTTAAGTAATGCTAATCTTGAATGAACTAATTTAAGTAATGCTAATCTTGAAGGAACTAAATTAAAAGACGCTCTTCTTGAAGGAGTAAAATTAAGTAATGCTAATCTTGAAGGAGCAAATTTAAGTAATGCTAATCTTGAAGAAGCAAATTTAAGTGGTGCTAATCTTGAAAGAGCAGATTTAAGTGGTGCTTATCTTGAAGGAGTAGATTTAAGTGGTGCTAATCTTAAAGGTGCTAATTTATATGGCGCAAATCTTGAAGGAAAAGATTTAAGTAATAATCATCTTGAATATGCAAACTTAAGTAGAGCTAATCTTAAAGGGATAGATTTAAGTAGTGCTAATCTTGAAGGAGCAGATTTAAGTGATGCTAATCTTGAAGGAGCTAATTTATTTAATGCTAATCTTGAAGGAGCTAAATTAAAGAATGTTAACCTTGAAGAAATTGATTTAAGTAATACTAATCTTAGAGAAGCTGATTTAAGCAACTCTCATCTTAAAGAAGTAGATTTAAGTGGTGCTAACCTTGAAGGAGCTGATTTAAGTTACGCTAACCTTGAAGGAGCCAATTTAAGTGGTGCTAATCTTGAAGAAGTAAATTTAAGTGGTGCTATTCTTAAAGGAGCAGATTTAAGTGATGCTAATCTTGAAGGAGCATATTTAAGTGGTGCTAATCTTGAAAGAGCAGATTTAAGTGGTGCTTATCTTAAAGAGGCTAATCTTGAAGAAATTGATTTAAGACACGCTAACCTTAGAAAATCAAATTTAAGCAAAGCTCACCTTGAAGAAACTAATTTAAGTAATGCTAATCTTGGTGGAGATATTTTAAAAGGTGCTCATCTTGAAGGAGCAGATTTAAGTGGTGCTAATCTTGAAGGAGCTGATTTAAGTTACGCTAACCTTGAAGGAGCAGATTTAAGTGGTGCTAATCTTGAAGGAACAGATTTACATCACGCCAATCTTAAAAATGTTGATTTAAGTAACACTAATCTTGAAGGGGCTAATTTAAGAAATGCCAATCTTTCAGAAGCTAATTTAAGTGGTACAAATTTAACTAGTGCAGATTTAAGTAGTGCAATTTTTGAAGAAACAGATTTAAAAAATGCTTATCTTGAAAAAGCAAATTTATATGGTGTTAATCTTGAAAGAGTAAAAGATTTAAGTGGTGTTAACCTTGAAAGAGTAAATTTAAGTGATGCTAATCTTGAAGGAATTGATTTAAGTGGTGCTAATCTTGAAGGTGCTAATTTAGGTAGATCTAATCTCAAAGAAATAGATTTAAGTAGTGCTTATCTTAAAGGAGCGGATTTAAGTGGCGCTAATCTTGAAGGTGCAAATTTATTTAACACTAATCTTGAAGGTGCTAAATTAAAGAATGTTAATCTTGAAAATATTGATTTAAGTAATACTAATCTTAAAAAAGCTAATTTAAGCGGTGCTAATCTTAGAAGAGTTGATTTAAGCAACTCTCATCTTAAAGAAGTAGATTTAAGTTATGTTAATCTTGAAGGAGCAGATTTAAGTGGTGTTAATCTTGAAGAAGTTAATTTATTTAACACTAATCTTGAAGAAGCTAATTTAAGTGGTGCTAATCTTAGAAGAGTTGATTTAAGTAATACTCATCTTAAAAAAGCTAATTTAAGTGGTACAGATTTAAGTGGTGCTAATTTTGAAAGTGTTGATTTAAGTGGTACAAATTTAAGTAATACCAATCTTGAAGGAGTATATTTAAGTGGTGCTAATCTTAAAAAAGCAAATCTAAGCAATGCCAATTTTAAAGGAGCATATTTAAGTTATGCTAATCTTGAAGGAGCAAATCTAAGCAATGCCAATTTTAAAGGAGCATATTTAAGTGGTGCTAATCTAAATAATGCTAATTTTGAAGAAGTTGATTTAAGTAATGTTAATTTAAAAAATACTTTATTTGGATATGAAAATTTTATTAAAGAAAAGTCTTATTTACAAATTAGAAATTTTCTTTTAGCTGAAAATTGAGAAACATTAAGATTAATTATTCCTATTGAAGAATTAAAAGAGAATAATCAAGATGAATGAAAAGATTTTGAAG
>CAMZNW010000123.1 GCA_947313935.1 uncultured Mollicutes bacterium | reverse complement strand
CTTCTGGATCAAGTGCTGCATATAAAAAATCACGATTTAAACCTATTACTTTTTCTAATTTTTCTAATTCATCTTTTGTTGGATTAACTATATTAATCCAAGTATTTATTTCACCTAATTGACCTTTTATTAATTTATCATCGTCTTTTTTAAAAACTTCAACCATTTCTACTCCTATTTTATGACATATCCACCTTGTGCCATTGTTTCTTTTCCTCCACCACGACCATTATAAGGTTTTATAATTGATTGTAATATTACATTTGCGTTAAATTCATTGACAACATCAGGAGTAACTTTTACAATCACTGCAACTTTATTTCCTTCAATTATATTTAAAATTACTACTCCACTTTGCAAGTTACCAATTATTTGGTCAATTAAAATTACACCATGTTTTTTATTAATATCTTTAATAGTAGCTTCAATATAATTTATCCCATTCTTTTGTTTTACATTTTTTAATAATTCAATTGTTAACTTATTAATGTAATCTTTTTGTTTATCTTTTTGATCTTTTTTTACTTCTTCATTTAAATTTCTTAATTTTAATATTTTGTTATTTGTATCATTTTTAAAACAATTGGCTGCTATTAATTTATCTATTAATAATAATAATTCTTTTTCTGTAGCTAATTGCCCATTTAATAATTTATTTATTTCTTTTGAATATTCATTATCAAAAGATTCTTGTAATTTAACTTTATATTCTTTTGCTTTGTCTCCTGTCAAAGCTTCAATACGACGTACACCTGAACCTATTCCAAATTCTCGAACAATAACAAATTCATTAATCTCAGAAGTATTTTTAACATGAGTTCCACCACATAATTCTATTGAATTACCCATTTTAACAACTCGAACAATATCTCCATATTTTTCTCCAAATAATGCTTCTGCACCTATTTTTTTCACATCAACAAGAGGCATTTGAGAAATTTCGACTGGTAATTTTTTATCAATCATTTCTTGAACATCTTGATTGATTTTTTTTATATTTTCAATAGTTAAATGTTCTAAATTATTAAAGTCAAAACGTGTTTTTTCACTATCTTGTAAAGAACCAGCTTGTTTTATTTGATTCCCTAAATTATGTTTTAAAGCATAATGTAATAAATGAGTTGCAGAATGATTATTTGTAACTTGATTTCTTATTTCTTTATTTACTATACATTCTACTTTGTCCCCCTTTTTTATAGGATTTACAACATTGATTAGGTGTATATGTTGTCCATTAGGTAATTTTTGAACATCTAAAACATTATTTCCATTTATTGTTCCTTCATCTGCAACTTGTCCACCACTTTCAGCATAAAATGGAGTATTATCTAAAATTATATGAATTAAATTAACTTCTACACTATCAATTTCTTTAACTAAATCAGTTAACATAATTACATTACTTTTTGTCATTATCTGTTCATATCCAATAAATGATGATTCTAATTTTATCTCTTTTAAAAATGGATTTTGTTTACTTATTGCATTTGTTTTATTACTTGCACTACGTGCTCTTTTTCTTTGTTCTTCAAGAGCTAAATTAAAACCTTCTTCATCAATTGTACAATTTTTATCTGCTAATACTTCTCGAGTTAATTCAATCGGAAAACCATATGTATCATACATTTTAAAAGCAACTTCTCCATCTAAAACCTTTTTATGCATTTGTTTTATTTCTTTATTTAGCAATTTTAATCCATCTTCTAATGTTCCAAAAAATTTAATTTCTTCGTTTGTAATAACATGTTTAATAAACTCTTTTTGTTCAACTAAATAAGGATAGTAATTTTTCATAGATTCAATTACTACATCAACAAGAGGGGCTAAAAAAGGTCCTTCTTGTTCTAAATTATTATAACCAAAACGTACAGCACGACGTAAAATTCGACGAATAACATATCCACGTCCATCATTAGTTGGTAATACCCCATCTGCAATTGCAAAAGTTAACGCTCGTATATGATCTGCAATTACGCGATAAGCCATTTTTTCTTGTTTATAACTAATTCCTGTTGTATTTTCTAAATTATTTATAATATTTATAAAAATATCAATTTCAAAATTTGTTTCAACATTTTGTAATATACACGCTATTCTTTCTAATCCCATTCCAGTATCAATATTTTTTTGAGGTAATTCTTCATAATTTTCACGTTCTAATTCACCATGTGCACAATTATATTGTGAAAATACAATATTCCATATTTCAATTATTCGATCATTTTCTTCATCATGTAAAAGTAATTCTATTACATTTCGATTATCATAACTTTCTCCACGATCAAAAAATATTTCTGTATTAGGTCCACCTGGACCTTTTCCAATTTCCCAAAAATTCTCTTCTAATTTGACAATTTTCCCTGGACATACACCTAAATCAATCCATTTGTTATAAGTAACATCATCATTTGGATGCACAGTAAAATATAATTTTTCAATATCAATATCAAACCAACGAGGATTAGTTAATAATTCAAAAGCATATTCAATTGCCTCTTCTTTAAAATATTCTCCAATTGAAAAATTACCTAACATTTCAAATAATGTATGATGACGAGATGTTACTCCAACATTTTCAATATCATTAGTTCTAATAGCTCTTTGTGAATTACAAATACGATTACTAGGTGGTATTTGACTACCATCAAAATATTTTTTTAATGTTGCCACTCCAGAATTTATAAATAACAATGAATTATCATTAATAGGAACTAAAGATTCTGATTCTTTCATCCAATGACCTTTTTCTATAAAGTATTCTAAAAACATTTCCCTAATTTTGCTAGTCGATAAATTTTTCATTTTTCTCCTTTTATAAAAAATCATATGGTGATTTAATATTTTTTATTTCATATTCATTTAAATATTTCTTAAGTCTAGTATTTCTTAAATAATCAAATTCACTTACCCCTTGATAAAATCTTTCCATTTCACCTAAAATAATTAATTTATCTTTTGTTCTTGTAACTGCTGTATAAATTAATTTTTTTGACAACATATTTTGTGCTTCACTAGTTATTGGTAAAATAATAACCTTAAATTCACTTCCTTGTGACTTATGAATAGAAATTGCATACGCATGAGTTATATCATCCATTTGACTACGTGTAACATCTATAAACTTTTCACGGATCTTAATTTCTAATAATAATCCTTTTCCTTTAGCATTTGGATTAATAATTTTACTAATACTTCCTATATCACCATTATAAATATTTCGATCACCATCATTTTTTAATTGCATTATTTTATCACCTACTTGATAGGTAATATCATTGTGTTTTATATAAATACTTTCTTTAGTTAATTTTGGTTTTAAAGCTTCATTTAATGCATCTATACCATTTTTACCACGATACTTAGGATATAAAATTTGCACATCAAGTGGACTATATCCGGCACTAATTGACTTTTGATAAATCGTACATATATTTTCAACTAAAGTTCCATTTCTTTCAATAATTGACATATCATTTGTATTTATTAATTCTATTTTATCTTCATTATCAATTTGTTTTGCTAAAGAAGCTATTGTTGACCCTTCTCCTTGTCGATAAATAACATTAAGTTTAACCCGAGGTATTTTATCATAATCGAGTAAATCACTTAATATTTTTCCAGGTGAGACTGATTCTAGTTGTGCTTTATCTCCAACTATTATAATAATTGCATTTGGCTTTATTGCTTTTAATAAACTGTTTGCTAAAAAAACATCCACCATCGAAAATTCATCAATTACAAATAACTCTTGATTTAAAGGTGATTCTAAACTTCTTTCAAATTTATTTGTATATGGATCCCATCCAAGTAAAGAGTGAATAGTTTTTGCACTATATCCTGTAGCTTCTTTCATTCGTTGGGCAGCACGACCAGTAGGAGCACAAAGCATTATATGATTACTACGTTCTTTAATTGCTTCATCTCCAAACTTTAAACGATCATAAATTATTACAATTGCTTTTATTATTGTTGTTTTACCAGTACCAGGTCCACCTGTAATAATAAATAAATTTGTTAATAATGCCTGTTTTATAGCATCTTTTTGTACATTAGAATAATTTATTTGTAATTCTTTTTCTAATTTGTAAATCTCAGAAATAATATTTTCTTCTATCAAACTTATTGTTGGTAAACCTAAACGTAAATTAATATTTTGAGCAATTGAATGCTCAACATAATAAAATTCATTTGTTGTAATTGCATCATCTAAATCAATTATTTTTTTTTCATTTATTGCTAAATTTAAAATAACATTAAATTCATTATTTAAATTAGTCTTTACATTAAATTTTTCTTCAGCTAAATTTATTTCCATAACTGTGTCACCATTATTGTTACAATGATTATTAATAATATCTACTAAAAGATAAATACATCTTGTATCATCATTAAATTTACCATTATTGGCTAAATATATTTCATCTGCTTTACTAAATGTCATCGCATGAATTTTTGAAATTAAAAGATATGGATTTTCTAATAAATAAGTTATTTTATTTCCCGAAACATTTCCTTCTAAATATTTATAAATTTCTTGAATTAAAAAATCACTAAATGATAGCTTTTCTAATTGTTCATACAAATCTGCTAGTAAATTATCATCAGTATGTTTATTAGATAATTCCATTACAATACTTTCATTAATACCGATTTCCAGTAATTTGTTAGGATTTGTTTTAATTATATTTAATGTTTCTTGACCAAATTCTTTATATATTTTTGTGGCTGTTCTTTTACCAATTCCCTCAAACTGTTTAGAAGATAAATATTTAATTACCT
>CAMZNW010000122.1 GCA_947313935.1 uncultured Mollicutes bacterium | reverse complement strand
ATGAGTTCTATAAAAATAGGTGTGCTTATTAATGTCGTTTTATTAATAAATATATATTTTATAACAATTGAAGAAGCAAAAGCAATTAAATTAAAAGAAAAGAGTATTAATGGATAAGTTTAAAACAAAAAAAAGTTTGGGACAGAATTTTTTAGAAGATAATGAAGTAATTAGCAATATAATAGATGTTGCTAATTTATCAAAAGAATATAATGTTTTAGAAATAGGTCCAGGACAAGGAGCTATTACAACGTCATTAATTAAAATGGCTAATAAAGTTTTGTCTGTAGAATTAGATCATAGATTAATAGAGTTTTTGAATGAAAAATATAAAGATAAGGAAAATTTTAAATTGTTAAATAAAGATTTTCTAGAAACTAAAAAAGAAGATTTTACATTTATTAATGATTTACCTATAAAAATGGTTGCTAATTTACCTTATTATATAACAACACCTATTATTTTAAAAACATTAATGGAATACAAGTTTATAGAAGAAGTATATGTTATGGTTCAAAAAGAGGTGGCTCTTAGGTTCACGTCAGAATATAAAAATAAGACATATGGTTCAATAAGTGTTTTTTTACAAACGATAGCTGAAGGTAATTATGAGTTTACTGTAAAAAGCACTTCTTTTAATCCACCACCAAAAATAGATTCAGCAATTATTTCTTTAAAAAGAAAAGATGAGGAATTAGAAAAATTAGATTTTGAAAAATATGAATTTTTTTTAAAAGGTTGTTTTAAACAAAAAAGAAAATTACTATCTAATAATATAGCGATGTCTTTTGGGCTTTCTAAAGAAAATGTGAATATGATCATAGAAGAGCTAGGGTTTGTAAAGACTATAAGACCAGAAGAGATAACTGTTAAAGAATATATAAATATGTATGAAATGTTTTTAAAAAAAGGATATTTAAATAATTAATAAATATTAAATTCATTTTTATATTTTTTTTACTACTATTACATAGATAACACTCAAAAATGTCATGGGGTATAATATTTGATTATGTCACCCCTATAATAATAAAAATATTCATAAACCTATTGATTTATTCTTATAAATAGTATAATATATTTTTTTGAAATTTGTTAGTTAGCAAGATACTAATTTGAATTTTCCTGCTGTTGGTAGTATACCTGTTTGAGGTATTTTATTTTTTTCTTCAACTTGTACTTTTGTATTTTCTTTTATAGATACATCATTATAATTATTGTCTATAAATTTATATTGTATGTTGTTGATGTTAACTGTATTGTCTTTAACTGTATATTCTGTTATATTATACTCATCTGTTGTATCTGGATACCCTTTTGAAATTGAATATTTCGTTTTATTTATTACAGCTATAATAGGTGTATATTTACCTTTTGAATATTTATAATAAAACTTAACTTCTGTTTGTTTCTTAAATTCTTGTGCTACTTTATCTTGATTTACAAAGTGGTATGTTTGTTTTTTGAAATTTACTGTGTATCCATCTCTATTAATTATTCTTAAATCACACTTTTGGTTTTCTAATATTAAATCATTGGTATTTTCTTGAGTTGCAGGAATTAAGTTGTACTTTGAATTATTATATGTAGTAAAATGTTCATTTTTATAATTTGAATAAATATCTATTTTTGTGCCTTTTTTTAAATTTAATATTTTGTTGTTTTGATTGCTCATAATATAGTGTTGATTATTAAAAGAAATTGAACAATTAGCAAGAACTTTACGCGTGGTAATAGAAGAGAAATTTAAATCAAAATCATATCCTTTAGGCAGTTCTCTTAATTCATTATCCGTAGGATGAATATGATTATCTAAATATGAATTAATTTTCTTGATAATAGATGGTAATACTTCATTTGCTTCTTCCACAGTAGAAACATTACATAATGCAAGTTCCTTTATTATATGTTCTTTAACAACAAAGTTTTTAGATTCAACTTTATTCTTGCTTCTAGGGTTAGAAGTAATTCTAGAGACGATATCTAAATCATCGAATATCCGACTAAGCATAGCAGTTCTTTTATCGGTAGAATTATTGTTTGAAAATGATGAACGTTTATCAGTAGCAATTTGTCTTGGAATACCATATTTTTTAAATGCCATTTCAAAGGCATTTAAATATCCATAATTAGTTTCTTGATAATCTAAAAATATAGAAATAATAGCATTTGAAGCTGCATCTACAACAACATGAGCACATAAGTTAAGAGATGAACCAACAAGTGTAAAATCAAAAGTACCATCAGCTTGCCATTCAAATCCATGCTTAATAGTGTTATTAATTTTACTAGGAAGATGTAGTTTATTATTAATAATCTTAACATTAGACTTATTAGATAAAATATTATTATTAACAAGTAAAGTTCTAAAAAAAGTGTAACTCATAGAAATATTAAGTTCATGCATAATTTTTTGATGTGCATGAGAGTATAATAAATTTGAGTATCCAGAATCATTTAAATTATGATTCCAACTACGAACAAGAAGTAGTATTTTATCAATAATATCTTTGGAAAATTTCTTTTTATGTGTACGCAAAGAATTAAAGTGTCTTAAAGAATCAATGGAACCATTAAATTTGCGTTTTAATCGTTGTATTTGTCTAATAGAAATATTTAGTGCTGTAGAAGCGTCTTTGTTTGTTTTGTATGTATTTGGACTATTAGAACTTAAATCCATAATTACTTCAAACCTTTTATTTAAATCTTTTTCAATAATTTTTTGTATCATAATATCTCCTCTTATATATTTTACTTCAATCTTTATTAGGGGGTGACATTATTGACTGTTATTTACAACACAAAGTAGGAAATAAATTATTAATTGACAATAATATTAAAAAATGATAAAATTACTAATGTATTTGAAATAATTTTTTGCGCTCGTAGTTCAATTGGATAGAGCACTTGACTACGAATCAAGAAGTTGTAGGTTCGACTCCTATCGAGCGCACCATAAAATATATTTTATATCGGGAAGTGGCGCAGGTTGGTAGCGCACTTGGTTTGGGACCAAGGGGTCGCAGGTTCGAATCCTGTCTTCCCGACCATTTTTTTAAATGGCGGTGTAGCTCAGCTGGCTAGAGCGTACGGTTCATACCCGTGAGGTCGGGGGTTCGATCCCCTCCGCCGCTACCAAATATAAAAAAAACAATGAAATACCTTAATTTTAAGATGGTTCATTGTTTTTTTTAATATTTAAAAGGAGAAGAATTTATGGATAAAATAGAACAGCATACAGAAGCTTTG
>CAMZNW010000121.1 GCA_947313935.1 uncultured Mollicutes bacterium | reverse complement strand
AAAAGAAATATACTAACCGTCAATTTAAAAATAAAATAACAACTAATAATAAACTAATTATTGAATTATTCATCTTCTAATTAAAAATTATTTATCTTTAAATCCTTTTAGATGGATTATCATTAAACAATACGATTATTTATCAATCACTTCACTTAAGACTCTATATAATATATTTCATAAAGGAATTATTAGCTATAAAAATACTTTTATGAAATTAAAAAATATAAAAATAAAATTAAGCCTGAACGAATATTTAAAAAAATTATTAATAGTTCACCCATTCCCTACTAATGATTATTCAATTAATAAATATTATGAAATTGACACTATTTATGATTCACTTAAAAATACATTGTTTTAACACTAAATAATCGATACACTATAATGTTATATTATATAATTATATTCGATTAAAACTATATATGATTAATAATAATTTAAGGAAATTAATAAATATAATTAGAAACAATAATATAGATTCTATTACTTCTAATAATGGAGTTGAATTTCATATAATTTTGTAATAAAAAATATTACATTTCGATAGGTATTTTATGGTTACATATTGTTCTAATTAAGGCGGTTAAAATGAATGCTTAAATAGAGATATTCGTTTATTTTTTCTAAAAAGTATTTTTTTTTTAGAAATATCAATTTCTAAATTTATGGTAAATATAAAAAATATCACAATTTACATCGTGATAAATTTAATGGATTAAGTGTATTATAATTAAAGCGATAAAAAATCAATAAAATAAATCTTAACTAAATTTATTATAATTCATTTACTTAAAGTATATCATTCTACTTTAGTTTCAATTTATATCTATTATTTAAAATTCTTTAATAAGTATCCACTACATTATCAAAAATAAATTACTTATCTTTATAATTAAAAATATTTCAAAATATTTAAATTATTGTATAATTGTTTTCTTCCTACATTATAAATAATTTTAAAAAATTATTAGAAATAAATCTAATAATTTTTAATCTAATAATTTTTTATATAAATACTAATTATTTTTTATCTAATAAATATTTTTTATATCCTCTACGAGCAAATATAAATAATGCTGTCATATTTAATGCTGTTACTAAAAACATTAATAAATCAATCATTTCAAATACAATTGAAGCTCCAAAAACAGCTAATGTTCCCGCTACAAATATTAATATTATATATATTCCTATTTTACTATTTTGTTTATATGGCATTAATATATCTACAAAATAATATGAACCAATTAAAGTTGTTAATCCACTTAAAATTGCAAATAAAATTATAATTATTACACCAGGTGTTCCTGTTACATGTTGTGCTACTAAAAAGAAACTTTCTAAATTAACATTACCTTGTTCCATAACATCAGAATAAATTCCATATGATGCTACATATGTTGTTCCCATAATAGCAATAATAATAGTAATTGTAGAAGGGATCATAGCAATAATTGCTGCTGCACGTGGTTTAGAATCAGATTCTAATGATGACATTGCAAGTCCACCTAAACCAGCTTCTGCTGTTTGTATAATACGTTGTAAACCAAATAATAATCCTACTGGTAATCCAATTGCCATATTTACTGGATGAATTAATTCTTGCCACATTGTATTAAGATAAATATGTGCAAAACCATTTGTATGAATTATAAATGCTCCTAAGAATATAATATAAGCTACTACTGCAATTGAAATCATCACTGTTAACATATTAATAAATAATTCATGTTTTTTTGTTAATATAACTCCTGCAGAAAATACAAATAATGCCATTACAATATAAATATATGACTCAAATGAAGTTAAAGCATCTTTATGAAAAACATCAGTAATAATTACTCCTGCTACATCATTAATTCCACCAAATTGAAAACCACCAAAACCAAATACATATAATATCATAAATGCAAATGCATAAACTACTCCTGCTTTTTTACAAATAAAATATGAAATATACTCTTTTGGAGATTTATTCATTACTTTTGTAACTAAAACTTCTGAATAAATTAATGGAATCATTAATACCATACCAACTAAAGACCAAACTGAAATTGCTTCAGGACTAACATTAGCAGGCAATTTATTAATTGCTCCTAATACTCCAACAATTGCACCTGTTCCTACCATTGCTCCTAATGATATAGAAATAGGTCCTATTGCTTGTTTAAGTGTTGCTTTTGATGGAGTAGATATTTTTTTTCTAATTCCAAAAATTATTTTAATCCAAATATATAAACCTGCAATTACTAAAATTGGTAAAAATAAATCCCATATTACACCTGTTACACTTGCTAATATTTCTTCAAAATTCATAATTCTCCTTTTAAATGATTTTACTTCTAAATAACATACATAAATATTATACCACATTTTTTGCTATTATTGGTTTTTTATTACTGAATAATATGTTTATTTTAATTGCACTTTATTTAATTTTATTACTATTGTTATAATTAAAAAACTAATTACTTCTGATATTGTATATGAACTCCATAATCCTAAATCATTGAAATTGTATTTAAAACATTTATATACACTAAACCAATTGTTCCTAATATTAATAATAACAATATATTATTCATTATTTGTATTATTGCATTAGCAATATCAAATAAACCATCAGATGCACCAACCACTTAATAAAATTTTTTTAAATAATTTAATATCAAATTTTATTAACCTAAACTTAAATTTTATTCATTAATTTTTTTATACTTATATAATATATATTAATTGGACTATATAAGAAAATAAAGAAGCTATTGCGATAGCCATAATATTTAATTGTAATACTACTACAAAATAATAATTTAAACTAATATTAACACCTAAAGATAATATTGATGTTATTAATAACATTTTATTGTTTCCATTAGTTCTTTGAATAAAAGCTAATGTTAAAGTTAAAAACATTATATACATTGATGGAATAATTATTTTCATATAAGACATAAAATAATTAATTATCTCTTGATTTTTTGAAATAAATTTACATAACTTCCCATTAAATTATATATGATTATAATTATCATTATTAATAAAAAACTTTCATATACTAAACCCGTATTGAATATTAGATTTACTTGTTTTTGATCTTCTTCTCCTATTGCATAACCAATATATGTCACTATTCCAATATTAAGCATAAATATTAGTGTAGTTATAGTTCAAATAATTGGATATACTAAAGACATTGCACTTTGTCCAATGCTTCCATAAAAATTACCTATAAAAATATTATTTACTATTGATACTAATGTAATTGTAGAATATACTATTAAAGTTGGTATATAAGCTTTTAATAATCTTTTCATTTTATCCTTAATTCATTTCATTACTAATAATCTTGACATATCCATGATTTTTTGATATACTATATTAGTACTTGTCTTGATAGCTCAGCTGGATAGAGCAACGGCCTTCTAAGCCGTAGGTCATGGGTTCGAATCCCTTTCAGGACACCATTAATTAATTTTAAAAATATCCATTATTTGGATATTATTTTTTTATTTTATCTATTTTTATAAATAAATCGATATTTTCCTTCATATTAAGTTGTAACTTATTTCTTTGTATAAATAATACAATATTTTCTTCATTATATCCCATTGCTAATAATATTTCAGTTAATTCATTTTTTAAACTTAAAAAATTTTCATTTATTTTATATTTTTTATTTTTTTCTTTTGATGGTTCAATATTTTTAATTGTTTCTATTATTTTTTTTGCTGTCTTAGGACCAACTGTGTGAATTGCTTTAAAATAATTCACATTTTGTTCACGTAATGCACACATTAATTCACAACCATCTTTTTTTGTAATTTCAAGTGCTGTTTTAGGACCAATCGAATTCACACTAATAAAAGTTTGGAACGTTTTTTGTTTTTCACGTGAATCAAAACCATAAATTTTTTTGATATACTCATTTATATGTTCATAAACATAAAATTTGATTCTTTGATTAATTTTATAGTTCTTACTATTTATTATATATATTACATATCCAATGTTTTCACATTCAAGTACTACAAAATCCTCTTCAATTAATTCAATGTTGCCTGATATAAAATCAATCATAACTAAAAAATAATATAATTAAGTAAAATATCATCTATTCCTCCTTAATTATATTATAACTTTATTCTTTATCATCACGATTTCTAAAAACGAATGATAACTTTATTCCTTGTAAATTAAATGATTTTTTGAAATAATTTTCTAAATATCGTTTATATGAAAAATGTACTAATTCTTGATTATTTACAAAAATTAAAAACTTAGGTGGTTTTGAAGCTACTTGAGTTCCATAATAAAAACGTATTGGTTTTCCTTTATGAGATGGATGAACTTTTGTTGATACAGCTTCATTTAAAACTCCATTTACTTGAGAAGTTGTTAATTTAGTTGTATATTTTTCATAAATTGAATTAATAGATGGAATAATATTTTTTATTCCACGTGTTGTTGTAGCTGAAACAAAAATAAATTCACTATCTGCTATAAATGGCATTTCCGCTTGTAGTTTTTCCATATATTTTTTTTGTGTATTAGTTTCTTTTTCAATTAAATCCCATTTATTAATTATTACAATACAAGGTTTCATTTGTTCCAAAGCATAACCTAATACACGTTTATCTTGCTCTTGTACACCACGATGAGCATCAATTACCCACAAAACTACATCACTATTTTCAACTGCTTTTAAAGCACGTAAAACACTATATTTATCAACTTTCTCATATATCTTTCCACGTCGATTTATTCCAGCTGTATCGACAATTTTGTATTTTCGTTCTTCGATGTTAAATTCATAATCTATTGCATCTCGTGTTGTTCCTTCTATTGATGAAACAATTGAACGTTCTTGTTTTGTAATTGCATTAAAAATTGATGATTTTCCAACATTTGGTCGTCCGATTAAACTAAATTTAATTACTTCTTCATCTATTTCTTCTTCTAAAACAATATTTGGATAAATTATATCTAAAACATCATAAATACCATTACCATGAATTGAAGATACTGGTACTATTTGTTCAAATCCTAATTGATAGAATTCATAAATATTTTCTGAAATTTTAACATTATCTACTTTATTAACAACTACAATTATTTTTTTTTTCTTTTTTCTTAATAATTTAGCAATTATTTCTTCTTCTGAAGTAATTCCAACTTGACCATCAACAATAAATAATACTACATCACTTTCATCCATTGCAATTTCAGCCTGCATTTTAATTTCTTCATTAAAAGTACCATTTTCTAATGTAATTCCACCTGTGTCAATTAAATTAAAGCTTTTATCTTGATATACTACTTTTTCATATAAACGATCTCGAGTAACTCCTGGAAAATTTTCAACTATTGCTTTCTTTGATTGTGTTAATCGATTAAATAAAGTTGATTTTCCAACATTTGGCCGTCCTATTATTGCAACTGTATATCCCATTATTTTTTCACCTCAGCTAATATAAGTTTGCACACTTGGTTAATACTCAAATTACTAGTATCAATTTCAACTGCATCTGCAACTTTTATTAATGGACTTTCTTTTCTGGTCATATCATACATATCTCGGTTTTTAATATCTTGTTTTATTTCTTCTAATGATTGTTTGTCTTGTTCTTTAAAACGACGATTAGCTCGTTCTGTTATACTTGCATTTAAATAAAATTTATAATCTGCATTTGGAAAAACCACACTCGCTATATCTCGTCCATCTAAAATACAATTATTATTTTTAGCAATCTCTCGTTGTAATGATACTAAATAATTACGAACTTCTTTTATTGCAGCAACATAACTAACGTTTCTTGATACTTTATCCATTCTTATTTCTTTATCAACTAGTTGATTATTTAGATAAAAATGATTTTTGACAACTTTAATATTTATTTTATTTAATGATTGAATAATAGTTTGTTCATCTTCTAATTTTTGGCTATCTACTAAGTTGTATAATGTAACCATTCGATACATTGCTCCTGTATCTAAAAAAGTAAATTCTAATTGTTCTGCAACTTTTTTTGCTATTGTTGACTTACCACTACCAGCAGGACCATCTATTGCAATTATCATTATACTCCTAACCTTTTATATAAAATTAAAATAATTAACATTATTAATACTATTATTACTAATATATCAATTTTTTTAGGTGTTAAACCTAATCTTTTATTTTCTAATATCTCATTACTAATATTTTCTTGTTCTTCTTCAAGATTTTTGTTATTATCTATTATTTCTTTTTCAAGAAAATCATTTTCATTATTATCTATTAGTTCTTCTTCAAGAAAATCATTTTCATTATTATCTATTACTTCTTCTTCAAAAAAATCATTTTCATTATTATCTATTATTTCCTCTTCAATAAGAGTATTTTCAGTGTTTTTTTCTTGTTCTAATTTATCAATTGTCATATCAAAATTATCATCTATTTCAATTAAATCTTGTGCAGTAATATTTTGAATTAATTCACTATTATCTTCCTCCAATAAATTAGATAAAGTTTCTAATCCAACTACTTCCTCATTTTGTGTTTCATGTATTTGATTATTATATTCTTTTAAAATTTCATTTTCATCAATTTCAACATCAATATCTATTGAATCTAAAATTTTCAAATCATTATTAGTTTCAAATAAATTTTTATTTTCTATTTTACTCATATATCCATCTAAAATATCAGCTAATTGAGCTGTTGAAGTTAATGTGTCAAATTCATTTGACATATTAATTGTATTTAATTTATGATAAATTTCATTATTTAACCCTTTTTGTATTTTTTCTTTTCTTGATTCCATTATTCCCCCTCACATAACTCAATTTTTGCTCCAACTAAAGTTAACTTCTCTACTATGTTATCATATCCACGTAAAACATGGTTAATATTTTTAATTGTTGTTGTTCCATCTGCAATTAAACCTGCAAATATTAAAGCGGCACCAGCACGTAAATCCGTAGCCATTACATCTTTACCTACCAAATTAGAAAACCCATCAACTGTTGCTTTAGATAAATATTCACCTGAATTAACCTTTATATTTGCTCCCATTTCATTTAAATATTCACAATGACGAAAACGATCTGGAAATATTGTTTCTGTAACATTTGTTGTTCCATAGCATTGTGTCAATAAAGTTACATATACTTGTTGTAAATCTGTGGGAAATGATGGATACACACCAGTTGTAATTGGTACTCCTTTAAATTCTTTTTTTCTATTAATTATTTTTATATAATCATCTCCAATTTTTAAATTTACTCCCATTTTTGTTAGTTTTGAAATTAAACCTTCTAAATGTTCAGGTATAATGTTATTAATAATTAGATTTTCACCTAGTACAGCACCATACATAATATAAGTCCCAGCTTCAATTCTATCTGGTATTGTTTGATGAAAACAACCATTTAATTTCTTTACACCACTAATTGTTATTACATTAGTTCCTGCTCCTTTAATAATTGCACCCATTGATGTTAACATTGTTGCTACATCAATTATTTCTGGTTCTTTTGCTGCATTTTCAATTGTTGTTGTACCTTCAGCTAATGTTGCTGCTAACATAATATTAATTGTTGCTCCAACTGAAGGGAAATCTAAAAATATATCACTCCCATGCAAACCATCTTTTGTATCTATAAATAATTTAG
Source organism: uncultured Mollicutes bacterium (assembly GCA_947313935.1). Lineage (GTDB taxonomy): Bacteria > Bacillota_I > Bacilli_A > UBA3375 > UBA3375 > CAMZNW01. The sequence goes on along the minus strand of CAMZNW010000121.1, from coordinate 34,180 downwards.
TTTTTCCATTTTCTTCTTTTTCAATAATTGTACATCCTAATTCTTCAAAACCTTTTAAATGTAAATCTATTGGTCGTGGACCTAAAAAACATCCACCAGGTAACAATAAATTACATTTTTTATAACGTCCAATCATTGCGCCTATAAAATAATATGATGCTCTAAATTCAGAAATTTCATCCATAAATAAATCTCGATATTTTAAATTTTTATTATCTAAAATAATAGTTTTTCGAAAACTATTATCGTTTATAATAATAGTTGAATTTAATTTTTTTATTTTTTTTATTAGAGAACGAACATCTTTTATATTTTGTACATCTTCAATTGTTACTACTTGATTTGTCATTGATGAAGCAATTAATAATGCTAAAATAGAATTTTTTGCACCATTTATTTCAATACTACCTGTCAATTTATTTCCACCTTCTACTTTAAAATATGATTGCATTATTCTCCTATTTTATTGCTGCATCATATTCTTTATTTGAACTATTTAGTTCTATGCAGCCACCATTTGTTACGATTATATCTTGTTCTATTCTAACTCCACCAATACCTTCAATATATAATCCTGGTTCTATTGTTATAGCCATTCCAGAAACTAAAATGGTTTCATCACTTTTGTTTACATAAGGATTTTCATGTATTTCTAATCCTATTCCATGACCAGTTCCATGAATAAAATATTGTTCCATATTTTCTTTTTTAAATATCTCTCTTGCTATTTTATCAATATCAATATTTCTTACTCCCGGTTTAATTGCTTTAATTTGTTCTTTTGCCGCATAGTTAACTAAATTATGAATTTTAACTAATTCACTACTTCCTACTTCTCCTACAAAAAATGTTCTTGTCATATCAGATACATAACCATCCTTATAACAACCAAAATCAAGTGTTACAATATCTCCTGATTTAATTACTTTATTCGATGCTTGTCCATGTGGTTTTGCAGTATTACTACCCGACACGCAAATGGTATCAAAAGAAGTTTTATCTGCTCCTAATAATATTAATTGACTATCAACCATTACTTGTACTTCTTTTTCAGTCATTCCAACTTTTATATTTTCACAAACATAACTAAATGTTTGATCAGTTATTTTTACTGCTGTCTTAATTTTTTCAATTTCATCTTCATTTTTTAATAATCTCAATTGTTCTATTTCATTATTTATTGGAATAAATTCACTATTTGATAATAACTTTTCCAAACTATTTAATTGATTAATAGTTACATTATTTCCTTCAAAACCAATTCGTTTAAATGGAATTAATTTCTTTTTTAATGCATTTTCATAATCAACCGAGGAATTAATAATTTCTATTTGAATATGTTCAAATACTTCTTTTTTTACTTGTGTTTGATAACGTCCATCTGTTAACAAAATTATTTCATTTGGTGTTAATATTACTTCACTAGCAGAACCTGAAAAATTAGTTAAATATCTCTTGTTATAGTCATTACTTACCCAAATTACTTCAACATTATATTTTTTGAAAATTTCATCCATAATTTTCTCCTATTCTTTAATTAATTTTACTTTAATCCGATTTTTATCATCTACTTCTTTAATAACTACTTTAATACAATCATTTAAATTTATTACATCTTCTACTTTTTCTATTCGTTCTGTAGATAAATCTGAAATATGTAATAATGCTTCTTTATCATATATATTTATATTTACAAAACATCCAAATTTTTCTATTCTTACAACTTTTGCAAAATATTCTTCTCCTACAATAAATTCTTTTGTTAATACAAGAATCATTTCTTTTGCTTTATTTATCATTATTTGATCTTTTGAATAAATAAATACTTGTCCATCTTCTTCAATATCTATTTTAACATTAGTTTCTGAAATAATTTTATTAATCATTTCTCCACCTCGTCCAATAACAAGTTTAATTTGATTTTCTTTTATTTTAAATGATGTAGTTTTTGGAGCATTTTTTGATAACTCTATATTGGGTTTGCAAATTATTTTATCCATATTATCTAATATTTGCATACGAGCAATTTTTGCAGCTGCTAAACTTTCAGTTAATATTTCTTTTGATATACCTTTAACTTTTATATCCATTTGGATTGTGCATATTCCATCTCTAGTTCCAGCAACTTTAAAATCCATATCTCCCAAATGATCTTCTAATCCTTGAATATCTGTTAAAATAGTATATTTTTCTCCTTCTGAAATCAAACCCATTGCAATTCCAGCAACTTGTTTCTTTATTGGCACTCCTGCTTGCATCAAAGCTAATGACGTAGCACAAATTGTTGCTTGTGAAGAAGAACCATTCGATTCTAACACATCATTTGTCGCTTTAATTATATATGGAAATTCTTCAAAACTTGGTAATACTTTTGCTATTGCCATATGAGCTAAATGTCCATGTCCCATTTCACGACGACCAGGAGCTCCAATTCTACCAGTTTCTCCAACACTATATGGAGGGAAATTATAATGTAATAAAAAGGTTTCAAGAGTTTTTTCTTCTAATCCATCAAAAATTTGGGCATCACTTTTCATACCTAATGTTATTACACTTAAAACTTGAGTTTGTCCACGTGTAAACATTGCTGACCCATGAGCAGATTTTAAAATATCTACTTCTGAAGTTAATTTTCTTAATTCATCTATTTTTCTTCCATCAACACGATATTTTTCTTCAATAATTAATTTGCGAAATATTTCTTTTTTTACTTCTTCATATGCTTTATTTATTTCAGTAATTTCATCTACTAAATTTTCTTTTGTTAATTGTTCAATACATGCTTCTAAAGTATCATTTAATGCTATATTACGATCTAATTTATCTACTATCATTAAACTATTTTTAATATTTTTTGTATAATTTTCACTTATAAATTTTTTATATTCTATGAATTCTACATTTTTTTCTTTAATATACACTTCTTTTTTTATATCCAATTTACTTACAATTTCTTGTTGTTGTTTTACTATTTTTTTTATTTCTTGATGTCCAAATAATAATGCATCTATAATCACATCTTCACTTAATTCATTTGCTTCTGCTTCAACCATATTAATTTCTGTACTAGTTCCAGACATTTTTAAATTTAATTGAGATACTTTTCTTTCTTCTAATGATGGATTAATAATAAATTCATTATCAATATATCCAATATGTACAGCTCCAATAGCTTCCTCAAAAGGAATATTTTCTGAAATTAAAAGAGCTAATGAAGAACCATTTATAGATAATATTTCAGGTAGTATTTTATGATCTAAACTCATTATTGTACAAACAATTTGAATTTCATTATTATATCCATCTGGAAACATCGGACGGATCGGACGATCAATTAATCGTGCTGCTAAAGTTGCTTCTTCAGAAGGTCTACCTTCACGACGTTGATAATTTCCAGGTATTTTTCCTAATGCATATAATTTTTCTTCATAATTAATTGTTAATGGAAAAAATGAATTATTTACTTTTTTTTTTGAAGCTACAACTGTTATTAATATTTGTGTTTTTTCACATTCTAACATTACTGCACCATCTGCTTGTTTAGCAAATTTATTAAATGTTGCTTTTATTACTTGATTACCAAATTTCAAGTTAAATATATCCATTTTACTCCTAACATAGTTATATTATAACATTTTTTTTATCTTTTTGAAGTTTAAAAGTTTTATCTTTTTTCTATTTATTTTATATAAAAAAATCATAACTATTTGTTATGATTTTTAAAATAACTTATATTATAATTAAACTAATTCTATTTTAGCTAATTCTGCATTATCACCAGAACGATTACCTAATTTAGTAATACGTGTATATCCACCATTACGATCTATATATTTTGGTCCTATTTCGTCAAAAACAAATTGAACTGCATCTCGAGAAACTTCACGGCTTCCATTTTTACCTTCAATTGTTTTTGTTCCAACAAGTGTTTTTTGCATCATTGTTTGTGCTTTACGATAAGCAGTTAAATCACCTTTTTTTGCTAATGTAATTGTTTTTTCTGTTATTTTTCTCAATTCTTTAGCTTTTGCAGTTGTTGTAATAATTGAACCATTAATTAATAAATCAGTATTTTGATTTCTTAATAACGCTTTTCTATGTGCAGAAGTACGTCCAAGTTTTCTATAACCTTTTGATTTATACATACATCCTCCTTATATTTTTAAACTATAACCTAATTCTTCTAATTGCTTTTCTATTTCATCAATTGTTTTTGCTCCAATATTATCAAGTGTAGCAATTTGTTTCTTACTTTTTAAACATAATTCTTCAATTGTATTAATATTTGCTCTTTTTAATCCATTATATGCTCTATTAGATATTTCTAATATTTCAATTGATGTAGCTACTTGATCTTCTAAACTATTTTTATTGATTGTTGATTCTTCTTGTTTTATTTCAAAAACTTCAGATTCTTCAATTGCATTCTCTATATTTTCTAGGATATGTAAATGATTTTTAATTATATGCGAACAATATGAAATTGAATCTTCTGGTGTAATTGTTCCATTTGTTGTAACTTCCATAATTAACTTATCAAAATTTGTTATTTTTCCTACACGAGTATCTTCTACAAAATAACTAAAATTTTTAATTGGAGTATAAATTGAATCGATAAAAATTATATTAGCTTGTTTTTCTTTACCTCGATGAGTATCAGCCAAAATATATCCTAATCCTTTTGAAGCTACTAACTCCATATAAAAAGGTACATCTTCTGCTAATGTAACAATTTTTAAATCTTTATTAATTACTTCAACTCCAGCTGGACATTCAATATCATTAGCTGTTAATATTCCGGTCTTATTTGCACTTAATTTTAAAACATAATCTTGATCTTGTAATTCAATTTTTAGATTCAAATTTTTAATTGCTAATATAACAGATGTTATATCTTCAACTATACTAGGTAACACATCAAATTCATGTGCTATACCTTCAATACTTATTTGTTTTACTGCTCCACCTGGTAAAGAAGCAAGTGCTACTCTTCTAAGTGCATTACCGATAGTAACACCAAAACCATTTTCTAATGGTTCAACAATAATAGTTTTATGAAACTGATTATCTGGATCATTTTTTACTTTGACTTTAGGTGCTACCATATTAAAATTATAATCTAATGCCATATAATAAACTCCTTTTATCGTCTATTTTTAGGTGCTCTACAACCATTATGAGGATTAGGAGTTTTATTTAAAATAGAAACTACTTCAATTCCTAAACCTTTAATTGTTTTAATTGCAGTATCGCGACCTGGACCTGAACCTTTAGTTTCAACACGAACTTTAGTCATTCCCATAGCTTGAACTGTTTCTGCTACTTTTACTGCTGCTTGTTGAGCTGCAAATGGAGTTGATTTTTTACTACCTTTATAACCTACAACACCAGCACTTGCCCAAGCTAATGCATTACCATTTTCATCTGTTATATTAATTATTGTATTGTTCCAAGTTGAATGGATGTGTGCAACACCAAAATCAACATGTTTTTTTACTTTTCTTTTTGATTTCTTAATAGCCATATAAACCCCCTTTAATTATAAATTATTTTTTCTTATTTGCTACAGTTTTTTTAGGTCCTTTACGTGTACGAGCATTATTTTTTGTATGTTGTCCACGAGATGGTAATCCACGACGATGTCTAATTCCACGATATGAACCAATTTCCATTAATCGTTTTATATTTAAACTAACTTCTCTACGTAAATCACCTTCGACTTTTTCTTTTTCAACTTCAGAACGAATTAAGTTTAATTGGTCTTCTGTTAAATCTTTTACTCTTATATCTTCAGATATATTTGCTGCTTTTAAAATTTCTGAAGATTTAGTTTTTCCAATTCCATATATATATGTTAATGCAATAATAATTCTTTTTTCACGTGGAATATCCACTCCTGAAATACGTGCCATTTAGCCTCCTATTATCCTTGTCTTTGTTTATGCTTTGGGTTGTCACAAATTACACGAACAACACCTTTTCTTTTAATAACTTTACATTTTTCACAAATTGGTTTTACAGATGCTCTTACTTTCATAGTGCCTCCTATTTAAATCTATATGTTATTCGCCCTTTTGATAAATCATATGGTGATAACTCTACTAATACTTTATCTCCTGGAATTATTCGAATATAATTTTTTCTTATTTTTCCAGAAATATGTGCTAATATTTCCATACCGTTTTCAAGTTTAACTTTAAAAATAGTATTTGGTAATACTTCTAATACAACTGCTTCAATTTCAATTGCTTCTTGTTTCATCAAATACCCCTTATTGTTTAGTTAAAATTTCATAACCTAATTTAGTTACTAAAATTGAGTGTTCATAATGTGCAGAATACTTTTTATCAGCTGTTGAAGTTTCCCATCCATTTTTACTTATTTTAATTCGATGAGTTCCTAAATTTAACATTGGTTCAATTGCAAGAGTCATTCCAGCTTTTAAAATAGGACCACGATTAGGTAACCCATAATTTAAAATTTCAGGAGCTTCATGCAATTTACTTCCAACACCATGACCAGCAAATTCTTGCACAATACTTAGATTTGATTTCTTTGCATGAAGCTCAATTGCATGTGATATATCTGATAGATGTATACCTTCTTTTATAACATTAAGACCTTCAAATAATGCTTGTTTAGTATTCAACAGTAAATTTTCTACTTCTATTGAAACTTTACCAACTGGATAAGTCCAAGCACTATCTGCAACATATCCATTATAAGTCGCTCCAATATCAATACTAATAATATCTCCTTCTTTTAATGGTATATCATTTGGAAAACCATGTACTATTTGCTCATTTTTAGATGCACATATAGCTGCTGGGAAACCACCATAACCTAAAAAGGAAGGTGTTGCACCTGCATTTTTAATAATTTCAACTACTAAATTATTAATTTCATTTGAAGATATTCCTGGTTTAATTATTTTTGCTATTTCATTATGACATTTACCAACTATAATACCAGCTTTACGCATTATTTCTATTTCTCGTTGACTTTTAATTGTTATCATAATCGATCTAAGACATTTTCTATCATTGAAAATACAACATTTGTATCATCTGTTTTTTTCATAGTTATAAAGTTAACTAAATTTTTTTCATTATAATGATCTATTACAGGTTTTGTTTGACTATTTGCAATCTTCAATCTATTTTCAATAGCTTCTAATTTATCATCAGAACGTTGAATTAATTTCATATCACAAACATCACAATAATCTGTTTTTTTAGGTTTTATATATAATTTATGATATGTTTTTCCACACTTTGGACAAACTAAACGATTAGTTATTCTTTCTATAATTATATCTTCTGCTAAATCTAAAGCTATAACTCCATCCAATTTAATATTAGCATCTACTAACATTTCATCGAATGCTCTTGATTGTTCTAACGTTCTTGGAAATCCATCTAATAAAAATCCATTTTTATATATTGGTTTTACTAATTCATTTTTAAAAATTTCAATTGTTAATTTATCAGGTACTAAATTTCCAGCATCCATATACTTTTTTAACTCTTGACCTTTATCTGAATTTTTTTTTATTTCATTTCGAAATAAATCCCCTGTTGATAAATGTTTCACATCATATTTTTCTACTATTTTATTAGCTTGTGTTCCTTTGCCAACACCTGGTAAACCAGTAATTATTAAGTTCATGTTATTCCTTACTTACCAATTAAATATCGATATTTTTTACTTTCAATTTTGTTTATCATTGCTTGATATACTTGTACAATAACACTTACTGTAATTATTAATCCTGTCCCTAGTAATTGTAATGATGATATATCTGTTACATTAGAAATAATTATTGGTAATATTGCAATAAAAGCTAAAATACTTCCACCCCACATTGAAGTGTAAATAATAGTTTTAGTAAAATAATCTAAAGTATCTTCTCCTGGACGAACCCCGATAACATAAGCTGATTGTTTTTCTAAATTTTCAGTCATATTTTCTGGATTCATTTGTATATAAGAATAAAATACACTAAATAATATTATTAAACTTGCATATACTATAATATAAATTCCCCAATAATAAGTTCCTGCATAACTTCCTGTTGAACTAGTAAAAGAACGTAAAATTGATTCTATCATCCCAACAGTTCCATCATTTGTAAATATAGATACATTTCCATATACCCAAGTTAATATTAAATTTAATATTAATAAAAATGGAGCTGCAAAAATAACAGGTATTACACCAGCTGGATTTAATTTAAGTGGTAAATAACTATTTTTACGAGCTTCTTTATTTCCACTACGTACATAATTAATAGATATTTTTCGATAAGCTAAGTTATAATAAATAACCATGATTATAACCATTAGAGTAATTATTCCGACAATAATCCAAAGAATTAACTCAATATAAGCTTCACGCCCACTTGCTTCTTTTACTGAAGCATATGCTGTATTCATTTCTGTGGGCATGCGTGATAGAATACCGGCCATTATCATTACTGACATACCATTTCCAACACCTTTTTCAGTTATGCGATCAGCAAGCCACATTAATATTGCTGTACCTGCAGTCATAATCAAAGCTACTAAAAAGTAATTTAATGGAATATAATTTAAAACTTTTAATATTCCGTGTAATACATGTTGATTATCGTCTATTAAAGTTATATCAGATATTGTTAATGCTAAACCAAAAGTTATACCTAATGCTTGAACAAATGCTAAAAGTATTGCTAAATATTTTGTATAATTTGAACGTTTATTTTGTCCTTCAACACCTTGATGTTTCCATTGATTCATTGAAGGTACTAATTCATTTTCTAAAATTTGAATTATTATTGATGCAGTTATATATGGAGAAATACCTAGTGCAAATACTGTCATTCTCCCAATACTTCCTCCACCAAAAAAATTGAATAATGTTGATATATCTGATGCTGTTAACATATCTTGTAATTTAAATAATCCCATTGTATTAATTCCTGGAGCAATTACAAAAGAACCTATTCTATATATGAATAATATAAATAATGTATAAACTATAGCATTTCTTGTGACTTTATTAGTCAATATTTTTTTAAGATTACTCATTATTTAACCTCGCAAGCTCCGCCTGCCGCTTCAATTAATTTTATTGCTCCAGCAGAAAATTTTGTACCTTTAACTGTTAATTTTTTGTCAAGTTTTCCATTTCCTAAAATTTTAATTCCATCTAATTCTTTTGATATTAAACCACTTTCAATAAGTAATTCTGGAGTTACAATTGTTCCATTTTGAAACTTATTTAATTGAGATACATTAATAGTTGCATATGTAGTTTTAAATGGATGATTTGAAAAACCACGTTTTGGTAAACGACGATATAATGGATTTTGTCCACCTTCAAATCCTAATCGAACTCCTCCACCTGAACGCGAATTTTGTCCATGCATACCACGTCCTGCAGTTTCACCAGTACCAGAACCAGTACCACGCCCAATACGTTTACGAACATGTTTAGATCCTTCTGTATATTTTAACTCATGTAATTTCAAAATGCCCCCTTCCTTACACTTCCTCAACAGTTACTAAGTGTGAAATTTTTTTTATTTTTCCTTGTGTTGCTGCATTATTAGGGTGTATTTTTGTTTGATTAGCTTTACATAACCCTAAAGAAGCCGCCACTTCAATTTGATCTTTTCTTTTTCCAGCTAATCCTCTTCTTAAAGTAATTTTTAAGTCTGACATGAACGTCTCCTTTCTTATGCTAAATCATTAATATTTATATCTCTTAATTTTGCAGTTGTTTCTTTTGTTTCTAAACGCATTAATCCATCAAAAGTAGCACGAATCATATTTATTGGAGTATTAGAACCTAATGATTTTGATACTACATCTGAATAACCAGCTAATTCTAATACTGAACGTACTGGACCACCAGCAATTATTCCTGTACCAGGTTTTGCAGGTTTTAATAATACTTTCCCAGAATCATGTTTACCAATTATATCTTGCGGTAAAGTTGCTCCTACCATATGTACTTTTATAATATTATCACGTGCATTTTTCATTGCTTTTTTAATAGCATCTGGTACTTCATTTGCTTTACCAGTTCCATATCCAACATTACCTTTACGATCTCCAACTACAGCTACAGCTGCAAAACGAAAACGACGTCCACCTTTTACTACTTTAACAACTCGATTAATCGTTACTACGACTTCATCAAAATTATCTTGTTTTTTAAAAGGTTTTCTATTCGTGTTTTTACGCTTTTTATTTTCAGGCTTAGTTGATTTCACTTGATTTTCACCCATTGTTCCTCCTAAAATTTTAATCCTGCTTCACGAGCAGCTTCTGCTACTGCTTTTACTTTACCATGATAAATATATCCACCACGATCAAATACTACTTCTGTAATTCCTGCTTTTTGTGCTTTTTGTGCAACATCTTCACCAATTTTTTTACAAGTTTCAATGTTATTATTATTTATTTTTAATTCTTTTGATGAAGAACTTATTAAAGTTGTTCCTGTTGTGTCATCTATTAATTGTACATACATTGCTTTATTTGAACGAAAAACATTAAAACGAGGCATTGTTTTAGTACCAGATATTTTTGATCTAATACGAGAATGACGACGTAATCTTGCATTGTTTCGATTAGTTTTCTTAACCATAAGTCACCTTTCTAATGTTACTTACCAGCTCTTTTTCCTTCTTTACGTCTGATAATTTCTTCTTTATATTTTACACCTTTACCTTTATATGGTTCTGGTGGACGTTTTTTCCTAATATTAGCAGCAAATTCTCCAACTAATTGTTTATCTATTCCTGAAATAGTAATTTCAGTATTTGTAGGTACTTCTAATGATAATCCTTCTGGTATTTCCATAATAACAGGATGAGAAAAACCTAATGATAAGTTTAATTCTTTACCTTTAATTAAAGCTTTATACCCTACACCATTTAATTCTAATTTTTTTTCAAATCCAGAACTTACACCAACAATCATATTTTTTATTAATGCTGTTGTTGTTCCATGTAATGATTTTATTTGTTTTTTATCATTTTCTCTTGTTACTTTTATTTCTCCATTTTCTACGGTTATAGTAAGTTCAGAACTATATGTTTGTGTTAATGAACCTTTTGGTCCTTTTACAGTAACAATATTTCCTTCAGCTACAGAAACTTCTACACCAGTAGGAATAGTTAATACTTGATTTCCAATTCTAGACATATTATCTCCTTGTTCTTACCAAATGTAGGCAATAACTTCTCCACCAATTTTTTGTTTTCTAGCATCTCTATCAGCCATTACACCTTTTGATGTAGTTAAAATAGCAGTACCTAATCCATTATATACATAAGGAATTTTATCACTCTCTACATATACACGTAAACCAGGTTTTGAAATACGTTTAATTCCACTAATTACACGACGTTCTTCTTTATATTTTAATGTAACTATTATTTCACTTTTGTTATCTTTTAATTGTTTAACTGTGAAATTTTTAATAAAACCTTCTTTTTTAATAACTTCTAATATTGAAATTTTTTTAGTTGAAGCAGGTATTTTAACAGTTTCATGACGCTCTTTATTAGCGTTACGAATTCTAGTTAACATATCTGCAATTGGATCTGTCATAGCCATATAATCCTCCTTTATTTAACTTCTTACCAACTTGATTTTTTTACTCCTGGCAATTTACCTGCATGTGCTAAGTTACGAAAACAAATACGACATATTCCGAATTTTCTTAGTACAGCATGTGGACGCCCACAAATATTACATCTCGTATATTCACGACTTGAAAATTTTGCAGGTTTTTGTTGTTTTAATACCATTGATTTTCTAGCCATATTATTCCCCTTTCTTAACAAATGGAACACCAATACCACGTAATAAAGACAAACCTTCTTCATTAGTATTTGCAGTAGTTACAATAGTAATATCCATTCCTATTATTTTTTTAACTTTATCAAATTCTATCTCTGGGAAAATTATTTGTTCTTGTACACCACAAGTATAATTTCCACGTCCATCAAAAGCTTTTGGATTTAATCCTTGGAAATCTCTAACTCTTGGTAATGTGATTCCTAAAAATTTATCTAAAAAGTTAAACATATTTTCACCTCTTAAAGTAACTTTCGCTCCAATTGGTTGTTCTTCTCTTAATTTAAATCCAGCAATTGATTTTTTTGCTTTAGTTATTACAGGTTTTTGACCAGATAACATTTTTAATTCTTCTACTGCTTCTTCAATTATTTTTGAATTTGCAGCTGCTTCTCCAAGTCCCATATTAATAACAACTTTGTCAAGTTTTGGTATTTGCATTACTGATTTATATTTAAATTCCTTCATCAATGCATCTTTAACTTCATTATTATATTTTTCCTTAGTAAATGACATTTAATAAACCTCCTTCTTATATTTCTTGTCCGCTTTTTTTGGCAACTCTAATTTTTTTACCTTCTTTTACTTCAAATCTAATACGTGTTGGTTTTTTAGTTTCTGGATCAATTAACATAACATTTGATGCAGATATTGCCATTTCTTTTTCAACTATTCCACCAATAGTATTAATTGCATTTGGTTTAACATGTTTTTTAGCAAAATTTATATTTTCAACAACTATTTTACCATTTTTTAAAACATTTTTTATTACACCTTCTTTACCTTTATCAACACCAGTTATTACAATAACTGTATCACCTTTTTTTAAGTACATTTTTCCTCCGTTTATAAAACTTCTGGCGCAAGAGAAACAATTTTGTTGTATCCAGCATCACGTAATTCTCGTGCAACTGGTCCAAATATACGAGTTCCTTTAGGCCCTTTGTCATCTTTAACTAATACACATGCATTTTCATCAAATCTAATATAACTTCCATCTTTACGATGTGTTTTAGATACTGTACGTACAACAACAGCTTTAACAACATCACCTTTTTTAGCAGATGCACCAGGCATTGATTTTTTTACTGTTACAACTACTTCATCTCCTACGCGAGCATACTTACGACGAGAACCACCTAATACTTTAATAGTTAATACTTCTTTTGCTCCAGTATTATCTGCAACTTTCATTCTAGTTTCTTGTTGGATCATTTACATTCACCTACCTTAATCTTATTAGTTTACTGCTTTTTCAATTATACGAACTAAACGTGCACGTTTTGTAGCTGATAATGGACGTGTTTCCATAATTTCAACTAAATCTCCTACTTGTGCTTCATTATTTTCATCATGAGCTTTATAACTTTTTGTTACTTTAATTTGTTTTTTATAAATTGGATGATCTTTTTTACTTTCAACTACTACTGAAATTGTTTTATTCATTTTTGTTGATGTAACTCGTCCAATAAATGTTTTTCTATTATTTCTTTCCATGAGGATTCCTCCTTCTTATTTTAATTACTGTTTTTCATTTATAACAGTTTTTATTCTTGCAATATCTTTTTTTACTTTATTAATTTGAGCAGTATTTTCCAAATCTCCTGTTGCTTGTTGAAAACGTAATGTCAATAATTCTTTTTTCAATTCAACAATTTTTATTTCCATTTGTTCAACTGTTAATTCTTTTATATCCTTAATTTTCATTACTGATCACCTACTTTTTTTATCACCTTAGTTTTTAACGGCAATTTATGTGATGCAAGTCTTAGTGATTCTCGAGCAACTTCCTCAGAAACTCCAGCAATTTCAAACATAATTCGTCCTGGTTCTACTGAACAAATCCATTCTTCTACATTACCTTTACCACTACCCATTCTTACTCCAAGTCCTTTTTTAGTATAAGGTCTTGATGGGAAGATTTTTATCCATACTTGTCCATTACGTTTCATATTACGTGTCATCGTGATACGTGCCGCTTCAATTTGTCTACTAGTTACATATGCTTTAGTAGTTGCTTGAAGTCCATATTCACCAAAATCTACATTTGTACCTCTTTTTGCACGGTCTTTTAATTTAGGTCTAAATTCTTTTTTATGTTTTGTTCTTTTAGGTATTAGCATTATTTGCTCTCCTTAGTAGGTAAAATTTCACCCTTATAAATCCAAACTTTAACTCCTAATTGACCGTATGTAGTTAAAGCTTCGGCTAATGCATAATCTATATCTGCACGAATTGTATGCAATGGTACATTTCCTTGTGTATATCCTTCTGAACGTGCCATATCAACACCATTTAAACGTCCAGATATTTTTGTTTTAATACCTTTTGCTCCAGCTGACATTGTATTTCTAATAGCTTTCTTTTGAACAATTCGAAAATTAGCTCGATTTAATAATTGTTCTGCTATTTGATAAGCAACAATTTGTGCATCTAATTCAGGATTTTCAATTTCAAATACATTTATAGAAATTTGTACATCTTTACCTTCTATTTTTTGAATTGCTTTTTTTATTTCTTTTAAAGTTTCACTATCTCGTCCTAATACCATACCTGGACGAGCAGTTAAAATATTTACTTCTACTTCGTTATTTGTTGGAATTCTTTTAATTTTAACTTTTGAGATGAATGCATCTTTATGATTTTTATCGAAATATTTACGAATCTTATCATCAAGTAATACATATTTTGCATAATCTTTATCTACAAACCAAGTTGATTCCCAGTCGCGAATAATACCAACACGCAATCCATTAGGATTTACTTTTTGTCCCATATAGGCCTCCTATTTTATCTTTCAGATAATACCACAGTAATATGTGATGTTCTCTTGTTAATTCCTGAAGCGCGTCCTTGCGCTCTTGGTCTAATACGTTTTAATGTTGGACCTTCGTTTGCGAAAGCTTTTGAAACATATAATTTATTAACATCTAAATTGTGATTATTTTCTGCATTTGCTGCAGCTGACATTAATAATTTATATATCATTTTCGAAGCTCTTTTATCAGTGTTTTTAGTAATCATGATAGCATCTGCTAAAGATTTACCGCGTACTAAATCAAGTACTAAACGCACTTTACGAGGTGCTATTCTTTGCATTTTTGCATAAGCTCTTACATCCATAAGCGCCTCCTATTATTTTTTGGTTTTTTTATCGTCACCGTGTCCACGATAAGTTCTTGTTGGTGCAAATTCTCCTAATTTATGTCCTACCATATCTTCTGTTATATGAACAGGAACATGTTCTCTACCATTATGAACACCAAATGTATGTCCTATAAATTGCGGGAAAATAGTTGAACGACGTGACCATGTTTTAATAACTTCTCTTTTTTTTTCATCTGCATTTGTGACTTTTTTCATTAAATGCTCGTCAACAAATGGACCTTTTTTTAAACTACGAGCCATATTAGATCTCCTTTATTATTTTTTACGTCCACGAACAATATATTTATTAGATTGTTTGTTTTTCTTACGTGTTTTTAAACCTAAAGCAGGTTTTCCCCAAGGTGTCATTGGTGATTTACGTCCTACTGGAGCACGTCCTTCTCCTCCACCATGTGGATGATCATTTGGATTCATTACTGAACCACGTACAGTTGGACGAATACCTAAATGACGTTTACGTCCTGCTGTACCAATTTTAACTAATTCATGAGATTCATTTCCCACTTCACCAATCGTTGCACGACAAGTTCCTAATATTTTACGAACTTCTCCAGAAGTTAAACGTACTATTACATATTTATCTTCTTTACCTAATAATTGAGCACTTGTTCCTGCTGAACGTGAAATTTGTCCACCTTTTCCAGGTTTTAATTCAATATTATATACAACTGTACCCATTGGCATATTTGATAATGGTAAAGCATTTCCAAGTTTTATATCTACATTTTCACCAGAAATTATTTGATCTCCAACTTTTATACCTTTTGGAGCTAAAATATATCTTTTTTCTCCATCTAAATAATGTATTAATGCAATATTCGCAGTACGATTTGGATCGTATTCAATAGTTGCAACTTTACCAATTATATTATCTTTATTTCTTTTGAAATCCATTATACGATATTTTTGTTTTGCTCCACCACCATGATGACGAACAGTTATTCTACCTTGATTATTTCGACCAGCATTTTTACTTTTAGCTACAAGTAATGATTTTTCTGGTTTATCTGTAGTAATTTCAGCTTTGAAATTTAAAACAGACATATTACGACGTCCATTTGTCGTAGGTTTATAAACTTTAATTGACATGTTTTCCTCCTTTTACTTATTTTCCTTCAAAACCTTCAATACCTTTGCTATTTTCTGTTAAAGTAACAATTGCTTTACGATATCCACTTTTATATCCTGCATATTTTCCAACACGCTTTGGTTTTTTCTTAGTATTAATAATATTAACTTTAGCAACATTTACATCAAATAATTCCTCTACTGCTAACTTAACATGTGTTTTATTTGAATTTTTTGAAACTTCAAAAGTATAAACTTTATTTGCTACACCAGCCATACTTTTTTCAGTAATAATTGGTTTTCTAATAATTTCGTATGCATTAGTTTTCATTATCCTAACACCTCCTCAATCTTAGTAATAGCATCTTTTGTTATGATTAATTTATGTGCATTTGTAATATCCAAAACATTAATTGATGTAGCATCTAAATTAATTAAACCATTAATATTTCTTCCTGACAAAAATACATTTTCATCATATTCCGCTGTTACTAACAATGGTTTACGTGGTGCATTTAAATTTTGCATTATAGTTAACATATCTTTTGTTTTTGGCATTTCAAAATTAATTTGATCTATTACGACCATTTCACCATTTTGAAATTTTTCTGCTAAAGCACTTTTCAATGCTAGTTTTCTTACTTTTTTATTCATTTTTAATGCATAACTACGTGGTGTCGGTCCAAATACTACTCCTCCACCTTTCCATTGTGGTGCTCTAATAGTACCTTGTCTTGCTCTACCAGTACCTTTTTGACGCCATGGTTTTGCTCCTCCACCACGAACTTCACTACGTCCTTTTACTTTATGTGTACCTTGTCGTGTATTTGCACGTTGTAAAATTATTGCATCATATAACGCTTGTTGATTTGGAGTTATATCAAAAATATTTTCTGCTATTACAACTTGTTCAACAACATTTCCTTCAATATTTAATACATCTATTTTAGCCATTATACCTCCTTATTATTCAGCGTCTTTTTCAACAACTTTTGTATATGAAACCAATTCTTTTGGTTCTTTTGTTTTTTTATTTTTTATTGTTTTTGAAATTGTTACATAAGATTTTTTAGCTCCAGGAATATTTCCTTTTACTAAAAGTGCATTTTTTTCACTATCTATTTTAACTATTTCTAAGTTTTGTACAGTAATTATTTTATCTCCAGTTTGACCTGGTAATTTTTTACCTTTAAATACTTGTGGTGCTACAGCTCCCATTGAACCTGGACGTCTATGATATCTTGAACCATGAGACATTGGTCCACATGCTTGACCATGTCTTTTAATAACACCTTGGAACCCTTTACCTTTTGATTTTCCTTGAACATCAACAAAATCACCAGCTACAAAATTTGAAATATCTAAACTTTGTCCTAATTCACAACTTTCAACTTCTTCTCTAGAAACTCTAAATTCTTTTACAAATTTTTTAACAACCGTATTAGCTTTAGCTGCATGTCCTAGTTCTGGTTTAGTTGAAAGTTTTTCTTTTTTATCTTCCACACCCAACTGAATAGCATTGTAACCATCTGTTGCTTCTGTTTTTAATTGTGTAATTATATTTGGTAATACTTCTATTACCGTAACTGGAATTAATTCTCCGTTAGTGGTAAAAACTTGAGTCATACCAATTTTTTTTCCTAAAATTCCTTTCATCATCGAACACCTCTTTTATTTTTGTGTCATAATGTTTAAAAACAACATTACATTTTAACTTCTATTAACACTCCTGCTGGAACTTTAATTCTCGATAAAACTGCTTTAGTTTCATCATTTACATTTTTAACTTCAATCAATCTTTTATGAGTTCTAATTTCAAATTGTTCTCTAGATGATTTATATTTATGTACAGCTCTAATTACTGTATAAACATTGCGTTCTGTTGGCAATGGAATTGGTCCTACGATTTTAGCACCAGATTGTTCAACTTGTGAAACAATATGTTGTACTGAACCATCAACTAATTTATGATCATAACCCTTAAGTTTTATTTTCAACGTTGACATACTACCTCCTTTTCTAACATGGTGTCGGGTGTGTTAAAATATCACTACATCCTAACTAAAACACCATTTATATTATACCTTTTTTTTATTTAAAAGTCAAATTTTCGCTTCGTTTTATTACCATAAATAGAAAATTATATTAAATATCACCCTTGTAAAAGCAATTCTTTCAAAAATATTGTACAAAAATAATAGAGTAATATTAATTATTCCACTATAATTTTTCTTCATTATATCTACCGCTTAAATGATTTATACTCCCAACATGTATTTCGAGAGAAATATGTATTTTACTTCCATCTATTTTTGCAATATTATAAAAAATTTCTTTTT
This sequence comes from uncultured Mollicutes bacterium, assembly GCA_947313935.1. GTDB lineage: Bacteria > Bacillota_I > Bacilli_A > UBA3375 > UBA3375 > CAMZNW01. The sequence continues at coordinate 15,753 of CAMZNW010000121.1, read as the reverse complement.
ATTCTAAAATAGTCATACTTTTGAATAGTGTGTCATTATTTTTCGCATTAAAATAAAGAGGTATTTATAATAATGGACTATAATAAGTATCTGATTATAACTAACCTCTAAATCCGTAAGTTTATTTAATCTTGCTAGTGAACTTATATCTACAATCTTATTACCCGATAGATTTAACTCTTCAAGTTTTATTATCTTGATAATAGAGTATATCCTTTATTCTATTTCATTATCTTTAATTTTAATATGAAAATATTTGCTTTTTAAATTGATGATTAGCATTTTTTATACTTTAGTAGTAGAATATTCTAATTTATCATTAATTTTTTGATAAGATATATTATTTAAAAAATTATACAATTGAAATCTTAACATACCACCTAGTAATTCTTTTTCTAATGAGTGAAAAAAGAAGATAAAGTATTATTCTACAAAATATTATTATTAAAAGAATATACGTTTATTATATAATTTACATATAAGTTACACTAGCTAGTAACAATAACTATCATAAGTATTCATAAACTAAAGGATGTATCAATATTTTATTTGGACTTTACAATCAAAACTTATTATAGTGTTTCAATATGTAATATTAAATTAATGTAATATTATAAACAAAAAATATACCTAAAAAAGATATATTTTTTGTTTATAATATATTTAGCATTTCATTTTTATTTTTTTTATATAAAATTATTGTTGTTCCGATAATATCTACTATTTCAATAGTTGTTTTTTCTTGAATCTCATTAGCTATTTTTTCCACTATTTGTTTATCAGTTTTGTCTGCTCTATTTACTTTTACTTTAATTAATTCTTTATTATTGAAACCATCTTTTAGTGCTTTAATATTACTTTCATGCAACATTCCATTTCCTATTTGAAATGTTGATTTAATAACTTGCGCTTCTTTCTTTAAAATAGCTCGTTCTTTACTTGTCATGTTTCTCCTTAATTTAAATTTATACGTTTTTTTACTAAAATATTTTTAGGATAATGTATTTCAATTTTTATGTCTGAATTAGCATCAATCACAAACCAGCCAAGTCCTGCTAAAGTAAATGAATGCTTCCCTTGATTCAATTCATAATTGGTTTTTTCTCTTAACTTTAAACTTTCTAACTCTTCTTTTCTAGGTGGTACTAGTGGCATTGTTGTAATATGTTTTTCATAAAAAATATCTGCCTTTTCTAATTTAGTTCTATGAATATTAATATTTTTAGAAACGTATATTGTGAAAGTTGATTTTTCTCCTTCTAAAAAATCTATTCTAAATAAACCTGCAATAAATAGAGTTTGTTTATTGTTCAATTGAAAACTATGTGGTTTTAATTCTGAATTAGGAATAACTTGCTTTAAACTTTCTGTTGTTAAATAGTTTATCACTTGAAATTCATTAATTATACCTGGTGTATCTATTAAAGTTATATAATCATCAATTACTATTTCTATCGTTGATAATGTTGTCCCTGCAAAAAAAGATGTCGTAACATTATTTTTATATTTACTATACACACTTTTTTTTATTGCATTTATCAAAGATGATTTGCCTGTATTTGTCGCACCAATCATATAAACATCTTTCGTTGTAAATTCATCTATTAATTCTAATAATTTATCAATATTATATTTTGTTTTTGTAGATGTTAATATAACATCAATAATATTAATATCATCATCAATTGATTGTATTAACCAATTTTTTATTTTTTTCTCAGATAAACTTTTAGGTAATAAATCAACTTTATTACCAACTAAAATAACTTTATTTTTCTTTAAATATTTTTCGATATTTTTAATATAACTTCCTTCTAAATCAGCTGTATCTAATATCCATAATATTAATTTATTAGTTTTTCCTACTTCTAACAACAATTTATCAAACTCTTCATTTTCTAATTTTGTCGTTGGCAATTTATTGTAATTTTTTATTTGATAACAACGTTGACATAATTTTTGTTCAACATTCTTACAAAATCCAATTTTTTGTTCATCCTTTATTTGTTTAATAATTCCGCATCCTTCACATTTTATAGTCAAAATATTCCCCTTTTTTAAAACCACTAATTTTACAAAATACATTTTCTATTACACTCATAATTTTTGAATAATATTTCAAATTTTCATTAACTATTTGATCTACTAATATACATGGACTACCATATAAACGTGCCCCTATGATATCAGTAATAATTTTATCCCCTATAAATATTATTTCTTTTTTTTCATATTGTTTCAATATAGTATTTTCCTTGTATTTTCTTTGAAATGGTTTTCTTGCTGCTTTTAAATAATTATACCCTCTTTTTTTGGCAAAAGATTCCACTCTATTTTCAATAGTATTATTCGATATAATGAATATTTCAAGTCCCATATTTTCTATTTCTATTAATTTACTTTCAATGGTTGGATCTATTAGAATAGTTTCTTCGTTTGGGATATCTAATGTATTGTCTAAATCAAAACAAATTAATTTTATCCCATTAGTAATCAAATCTTCATAAGGGATATCTATTATAGACTTCACATACATATTTGGTTTAATTATTTTCATTTTTCTCCAATTTGAAAAACTCCTCTGCATTTTTAGTAGTTTTTTCTATAACTTTATTATATGATATTTCTTTTTGTTCTGCTATTTCTTGTGCTACATAACTAATATATTCTGGTAAATTTCTTTTTCCCCTAAAAGGTGTAGGCGTTAAATAAGGACCATCCGTTTCAATCATTAAATTTCCTAAACTTATATTTTGAGCTACATTTTTTTGATTCAATGCGTTTTTAAAAGTTACCTGACCTGATAAAGATAATTTACATCCTATTTCAATAAATTTCTCTGCCATTTCTACTGTAGATGCAAATGAATGGATTAAACGAGGTACATCTTTAAATTCTTTTAATATATTTAAACAATCATCATATGCATCACGAGTATGGATAATAACAGGTAATTTATATTTTCTAGCTAATTCTAATTGAGCTATAAAGTATTTTTTTTGTTCGATTTTTTCCTCTGGATAATAATAATAATCTAACCCTATTTCTCCAACTGCTATTGGATTATTTTTAACAATATATGTTTCTAAATTCAGCATACTTTTTTCAAAATCTAATTTTTTAATATCTACTGGATGTAATCCAAAACTATATTCCAAAAAATCTGGATATTCTTCTTTCATTTTAATTACACTATCAAAATCTGTTTCTGCACACCCTACATTAATACATTTTGTAACGCCTTTATATTTTGCATTTTGAATTACTTCTTTAATATCTTGAGTATATTTTTCACTATATAAATGAATATGTGTATCAATCATTTTTCCTCCAGTTTTTCAATTTATATATTATATTTCCAAAAATTAAAACCAAATTAGTTTTTCTATTTTAATTTTAATTTTTGTTGAGCTTCTTTTTTTTGTTGCTCCATTTTCTTTTGTATTTTTTCTGTTTCTAATTTAACATCTAAACGTAAGAATAACATTTCAGGTTGTTTACTTATATTATATTTATTATTAGTTTCAATATTAAATAAACACTTCTTATTTTTAATTCCTAATTGTTCTACAATTAATTTTGATGATTTAGTCAATATTGGAGCTATATATTTACCTATCGTTTCTATAGATGACAATAGAGTATATAATACTTCTTCTAAAATGATTAAATTCCCTTCTTTAAATAAAATCCATGGTTTAGTTTCATCAATTAATTTATTAGTTAATCCAATCATTTCCCATGCATTTTGTAATACTTTTGTGAATCCAAACTCTTTAAAATTTATGTGATATTGTTTTTCTAAATTAATTATATTTAATTTTATCTTTTCACAATAATCATTACTTATATTTTGTTTTTGAACCGTTCCATTAAAATATTTATTAACCATCACCATTGTTCTATTTACTAAATTACCTAAATCGTTAACTAAATCATTATTAATTCTATTAATATAACTCTCAGGTGTAAACATACCATCCATTCCAAATTGCACTTCACGCATTAAATAATATCTTATTGTATCTAAACCATACTCTTCAATTAAAAACTCTGGATAAATTACATTACCTTTTGATTTAGACATTTTATCTTTATCCATCAATAACCAACCATGAGCAAATATTTGTTTTGGAAGTTCTAAATTTAAAGCCATTAAAATCATCGGCCAATAAATAACATGAAATCTAGTTATTTCTTTTCCTACCAATTGAATATCAGCAGGCCAATTTTCTTTAAATAACTTATCATTTGTTCCATAACCTAATGCCGTAATGTAATTAGTTAGTGCATCAATCCAAACATATATTACATGTTTTGGATTACTAGGAACTTTAATTCCCCACTTAAAATTAGTTCTACTAACTGCTAAATCTGATACACCTTTTTCTAAAAAGTTTTTTTCTATTTCATTTTTTCTACTTTCTGGTTGAATAAATTTAGGATTATCTTTTAAATGTTGTTGTAAACGATCTATATATTTAGAACAACGGAAAAAATAACATTCCTCTTTTAATTTTTCTAATTTTTTATTACAATCTGGACATCTATTTTCAATCGCTTGTGTTTCTGTATAATAACTTTCACATGAAATACAATATAAACCAATGTACTCATCTAAATATATATCATCATTTTTTAATAAGTATTCAAAAATTTCTTGAACTTGAATAATATGGTTTTTATCTGTAGTTCTAATAAATTTATCATAATCTATTTCTAAATCACTCCACAATTGCTTAAAACTAATTACTATATAGTCAACATATTCTTGAGGACTAATTCCTTTTTCAATTGCTTTTTCTTCTATTTTTTGTCCATGTTCATCACTACCAGTAAGATAAAAAACTTCTTCTCCTAATTGTTGGTGGTATTTCTTTATTACATCTCCTGTTATTGTTGTGTATGCATGTCCTAAATGTAATTGACCTGATGGATAATATATTGGTGTTGTTATATAAAATGTTCTTTTCAATTGACTCCTTTTTGTTTCACGTGAAACGTTTTTTATTTTTACATACTACGATAAAATCCTTGGTAGAATTTTATTATTTTTTCAAATTGTTTTGAAACAATATTTTGTTGTTTTATTTTTTTATCATATATTAACGGTATCTCTAAATATTTATCATCACTACTTACAATTCCGATACTACTTTGGTTTAATTTTTTATATTCTAATGTTGCAACAATTGATCCAGGCATTATATCTTTTATCAATATATCATCTTTAAAATATTTTTCATTTAATTTTATTGATTCTAAGTTAGCATTTATAGCTAATGTATCAATTTGTTCTAAATCATATATAGGATGTAGATTTATATTACCACGTGAATCTCCATTTAAATTTAATTTATAATTTGTTTCTTTTGTATATACTTTTCTGTATGTTTGTTTTTTAATCCAATCATACAATTTTGTTGTTTCAACAAATCTAGCATCTGTATCATTAGCACCTAATACTACTGAAATATAATTTCGGTCCTTATATGTAAAATATCCTAAAAAACATGATCCAGCCTCAATACTAGTACCTGTTTTCAATCCTTTAACTCCTACATATTTATGTAATCCGTTTGGTAACATTAAATTATAACTTGGTAATTTTTCGTCATTAAAAGACACATATTCTTTAGATGTTTCTTTTAATAATTTTGGATATTCTTTTAGTATTAACATTGCCATTTTAGATAACTCTGCAGCTGATGATACATTATAATCAGCTGCAATTGTTCCAGGTAATTTTAAACTTCCATAATCACGCATCGTTAATCCAGTAACATTATAAAATTTCGTGTTTTTTAATCCCCATTCTTTAGCTTGACGATTCATTTTTTTCACATGATTCAATTCATTGCCTGAACCAATTTCTGCTAATTCCATTGCTGCTCCATTATCAGAAAAAATTAATGCTAATTCTAATAATTTTCCAACACTTATTTTTTCACCTGGATTAAACCATACCCCTGAAGCTGAAGAAGATTCACCTTTTAAACTTGCTACTCGTTTTGAAATTGGAAATTCATCTGTTAATTTTATATCCTTCTCTTTTGCTTCATTTAAAAATATATATATTGTCATTAATTTTGTAATACTAGCTATCCCTAATTTTTCATAACCGTTTTGATTTAAAATAACTGAACCATTATCAGCATTTATTATAAATGCACTTTTAGCATATATATATGGTTGAGTTGTTAATGCCGATAATTGGACAATATTTTGAAAAGTATATATTAATAAAAAAAGAAAAGATATATATCTACTTTTCTTCATTGAATTCACTTTCTTCATTAATTGTTTCACCTTCTTCATTAATTGTTTCACGTGAAACAATTGCAATTTTTGATAAAATATCATTTTCAGATAAATTCATCATTTTTACACCAGAAGTATTTCTTCCAGAAATTTTTATATTTTCAGCGATTAATCTAATAACAATTCCCATTTTTGAAATAAGTATCAAATCATTTTCTTCTAAAGTATTTTGATTTAAAATTTTTATTCCAGCCACATGTCCATTTTTTTCAGATGTTTTTATAGTTATTAATCCTTTTCCACCACGTTTTTGTACTCTATATTTATCATATTTTGTAGCTTTACCATATCCGCGTTCCGTTAATGTTAATATAATATCATCTTCTTGAAACTTACCGGCACCAATTATATAATCATCATTTTTTAATGTAATTGCTTTAACTCCTTGTGAAGTTCTGCCAATAGGACGATAATTACTAAGTGCAGTTACAATTGCTTTTCCTTGATGAGAACTAATAATTATATTATCTTTTTCTTTAAGAATTAATGTACTGACAACTTCATCATTTGCAATTAATTTAATTGCCCTTTTACCATTTTTATTAATACGAGAAAATTCTGACAATAATATTTTTTTAGCTATCCCTTTTTTGTAACAAAAAATAAATAATCTGTTTCTTCTATATTTCTCAAAGAAATTATATTACTAATGTAATCTTCTGCTTCTATATCGATTAAATTTTGAAGTGGTATACCTTTAGCAGTACGTGAATATTCTGGGATATGATGTGCTCGACATTTAAATACTTTTCCTGTTTTAGTGAAAAATAATAAATCTGAATGTGTTGATGTATAAATAATATTTGAAATACCATCTTCATCGTTAACATTCATTCCTTTTAAACCTTTTCCCCCCCTATTTTGAATTTTATATGTATTGGATTTTAATCGTTTTATATACCCTTCTTCCGTTATTGTAATTATAACTTCTTCTTCTTCTATTAACTTTTCATAATCTATATCATTTTCTACATATTTATCAAGAATAATACTACGTCTAGGCTCACCATATTTCATTTTTATTTCTAATAATTGTTCTTTTATTATTTCATGTATCTTTTCTATTGAACCAAGTATCAATTGTAATTCTTTAATCAAAATTTCTAATTCTTGTAATTCTTCATCTATTTTTTCTCTCTCTAATCCTGTTAATTTTTTTAATTTCATTTCTAAAATTGATTTTGCTTGTATTTCAGAAAAATGATATTTTGAACTTAATTCTGTAATCGCATCACTATCAGTTGGAGATGCTTTAATTATTTTAATTATTTCGTCAATATTATCAAGTGCAATTTTTAACCCTGCTAAAATATGTGCTCTTTTTGCTGCACGATCTAAATCGAATTGTGTTCTGCGTGTAATTATTTCTTCTTGATGTTTTACATATTGTTCTATAAATTGTTTAATATTTAATACTTCTGGTTTTCCATCTACTAACGCTAACATATTAGCAGAAAAATTAGTTTCTAATTGTGTATATTTAAATAATTTATTAATTACTACATCTGATGAAACCGCACGAGATAATTCTATAACAATTCTAATTCCATCTCGATCTGATTCATCTCGTAAAGCTGTTATCCCTTCAATTTTATGCGTCTTAACATTTTCTGCTATTTTTTCTACTATCGATGCTTTGTTAACTTGAAATGGAATTTCAGAAAATATTATTGTAGATTTTCCATTTTTCTCTTCAAAAACTTTATATTTTCCTCGAACTTTTATTGTTCCATTTCCTGTTTTATATGCTTTTTCAATTCCAGAAACTCCTAATATTTCACCACCTAATGGAAAATCTGGTCCTTTTATATGCATCATTATATCATCAATTGATATATCTTTATTTATTAAATATGCAATTATTGCATCAATAACTTCACCTAAGTTGTGTGGTGGAATATTAGTAGCCATTCCTACTGCTATACCACTCGAACCATTCACTAATAAATTTGGAAATCTTGAAGGTAAAACTTTTGGTTCTTTTTCACTTGCATCATAATTATCTATAAAATCCACTGTGTTTTTTTGAATATCTTTTAATAATTCCATAGCCAATTTTGACATTCTTGCTTCAGTATAACGCATTGCAGCTGCACCATCTCCATCTAATGAACCAAAATTACCATGTCCATCAACTAATGGATTTCTATATGAAAACTCTTGTGCCATTCGAACCATTGCAGAATATACTGACGTATCTCCATGTGGATGATATTTACCTATTACATCCCCAACAATTCTTGCAGATTTTTTATAGGGTTTATCAGCATAATTACCTAAATCATTCATTGCAAATAAAATACGACGATGAACTGGTTTTAAACCATCTCGAACATCTGGTAATGCTCTTGAAATAATTACACTCATCGAATAATCTAAAAATGAATTAGACATCTCATCTACAATATTCTTCTCAACGATTTTATCGCTCATTTTTCTCCTTAAATATCTACATTTGCATACATTGCATTTTTTTGGATAAATTGTTTTCTTGGCATAGTATCATCTCCCATTAATGTTTCAAAAATTTGATCTGCTAATATCGCATCTTCTAAATTAATTTTGATTAATGAACGAACCTCAGGATCCATTGTCGTTTCCCATAATTGTTCTGGATTCATTTCTCCTAAACCTTTATAACGTTGTGTATTAACTTTTTCTGGATTTGGAAAAGTTAATATCATATCTTTTTTTTGTTCTTCTGTATATACATATTCTATTTTTTTTCCAAAACTTAATTTAAATAATGGTGGTTGTGCTATATATATATTTCCATTTTCAATTAATGGTTTCATAAATCTATATAAAAATGTTAATAAAAGTGTTCGAATATGAGCACCATCAACATCTGCATCTGTCATAATTATTATCTTATTATAACGTAATTTACTATAATTAAAATCACTTCCTAAACCTACTCCAAAAGCAGATGCCATTGCTGCAATTTCTGCATTTGCTACTATCTTATCTTGACTTGCTCTTTCTACATTTAATATTTTACCTCTAAGTGGTAAAATAGCTTGATGATGACGATCTCGACCTTGTTTTGCACTTCCTCCGGCTGATTCCCCTTCGACAATATAAATTTCACATACTTCAGGATCTTTTGATGCACAATCAGATAATTTCCCTGGTAATGAAGTCGATTCAAATACTGTTTTTTTTCTAGTTGCTTCTCTTGCTTTTTTTGCTGCTTGACGAGCTCTTGATGCTAATAATCCTTTTTCCACTATAGCGCGTGCTTCTTTAGGATTTTCTAATAAATAACGTTCAAGCATCTTTCCTAAAACCACTATTACTGCTTGACGAGCATCTGAATTTCCTAATTTTGTTTTTGTTTGTCCCTCAAATTGTGGTTCAGGATGTTTAATTGAAATAATTGCTAAAATACCTTCACGAGCATCTTCTCCTAATAAAGATTCTTCCTTTAACATATTATTCTTTTTGGCATATGAATTTATAGTTCTTGTTAAAGTAGTTTTAAAACCTTCTTCATGTGTTCCACCTTCCATAGTTTTTATATTATTAACATAGGATAATATATTTGAATGATAACTATCATTATATTGAAATGCTATATCAACTACAATATTATTAGATTCATCCTCACATACAAACACTTCATTTGTAATTGTTGTTTTACCTTTATTTAATTCAATCACATAATCTTTTATTCCACCTGAAAATTTAAATTCATCAGATATATTATCGAATCTATCGTCTGTCAAAAATATATTAATACCTTTATTTAAGTATGCTAATTCTTTTAATCTTGTTTTTAAGATTTCATAATCATATTCTAATGTTTCAAGAAAAATTTCTTTATCTGGTTTAAAAGTAATATTAGTTCCTGTTTTTGTAGTAGTTCCTGTTAAAGCAACAGGTGCTACTGGAATTCCCTTATGATATTCTTGTGCAAATACTTCTCCATCACGATGTACTTCTACAGTCATTTTCTCTGATAAAGCATTAACTACAGATGCTCCTACACCATGTAATCCACCAGAAACTTTGTATCCTCCGCCTCCAAATTTACCACCTGCATGTAATACTGTCATGATAGTTTCAAGTGCACTAACTTTAGTTTTTTTATGTATTCCCGTCGGTATTCCACGTCCATCATCTTTTACAGTAATAGAATTATCTTTATTTATTATTACATCTATTTTTGAAGCATAACCAGCCAAAGCTTCATCAATTGAGTTATCAACTATTTCCCAAACCAAATGATGCAATCCTTTTTTATTTGTAGCTCCAATATACATTCCTGGTCTTTTTCTAACGGCTTCTAACCCCTCTAATACTTCAATATTTTCAGCACCATAATTTTCATGTTTTTTATCAGTTGACATATCCACCTCTTTATAAATATTATAACATTAAATATGATATAAATGTATAATTTAATTACTAAATCATATAAATTAATATATATAATATTTTCATGATTTTTATATATATTAATTTACATTTAATTTATTAATATATTTTTATGAACTATCAATTTTACGAATATATTTAATAATCAAAATAATTATTACTTTATTTTCGGTAAAATACTACTATTTATGTTATACTTTAATTATGGAGTGATTATGAGTTTGTTATTTTCTTGGGAACACATCATTGAAGATTTTGAAAATATTATGGGAGAACTTACTACAACTTTTTTATTTGAAAAATCTTGTATTTTAGAACTTGTTAATAATACAATATATATATATGTAGATAATTTAGTTTTAAATATTTTTAATGATCATGATTCATTAGTGTATAAAAATTTATCTGATTTAATTCATCTTCATTTTTCGAATGATTTAGAAATTGTATTCACAAATGATTTGAATTTGAATGTTGCACAAAATAACTCTCATACTATGACACTTCCTACAATTGATAGTCCTATTCCTAAATTGGATTATTCTAGTACAAAACTTGATCGAAGTAAACATTTTTCAAATTATTTTTATTCTTATGATAATAAAAAAATCGTTGATGTTTGTTCATTATTGATTGATGAAATTGAAAATGAAAAACCTTTAACATTTAATACCTTATTTATTCATGGACATAGTGGGATTGGAAAAACTCATATTGTTAATGCAATTGGAAATGAAATTTATGATTTAAATAAAAACTTATCGATTTTATTTAATAATGCTAATGATTTTACGACTGCTTATACCCAATTGTTTAGGAATAGTTTAAAAACAAATGCTATAGAAGAATTTAAAGATTTATATAATAATTTAGATATTTTTATTATTGATGACATTCAAATGCTTCAAACAAAAGAAGGTACTCTAAGTGAATTTTTTTCTATTTTTGAAAAAATACGTCAAGATAATAAATTAATCATTATTACATGTGATGTTAATCCTAAAAATTTAAAAATTGAAGAACGTTTATTATCTAGATTCATGTCAGGTTTAGTTTTAGAGATGCGTTATCCTGATACTGATACAAAAACACAAATATTTCAATATTATGCACAAGAAATGAATATTGAATTTGAAGAAAAAGCAATTCAAATATTTATTGATAATTCTAAAAATATTAGAGAATTAGAAGGATATACTAACGCAATTAAAGCAGATTTAATTACTAATAATTTTGAGGGTAATATTTATACTGTAGATCAGGCATTATCACGTGTTAAAGCTACAAGTGGTAATTTTAATACTATAACTAAACATGAAGTTATTAAAAATATAGCGTCGTACTTTAAAATTTCAGTTGAAGATATTAAATCTAAAAAAAGAACTGCAATTGTTGTTAATGCAAGAAATTTATGTATTATCTTTCTTAAAGAACAACTTGGTTTAAGTCTAGAACAAATCGGTTTAGAATTAGGAATGAAAGGTCATAGTAATGCTTCAAAAGTATGTAAACGAGCTGATGAAATTAAAGAAACATTAAAAACGCAATATAATGATTTGGAACAAATTATGACCAAAATAAAACAATGATTGTGAAATATAAAAACTAATGTTATAATGGTTTAAGAAGTTATTCACCAATTCACGGACTTATTATATTTATTATTATAAGTATATAGATTAAAAGGAGCAAAATGGAAATAATAATTCAAAAAGAAGAATTAATAAAAATTAATAATATTTTAGAAAGAGCATTACCAAAAAAAACTGTTATTGAAAGTTTAAAAGGAATTAAAATTAAAGCAGAAAAAAATGTTGTAACTTTTAGTGCTTCTAAAACTGATTTAGCAATAGAATATATTTGTGAAGAAAATTTCCAAATTATTCAAGAAGGAACAGTGATTATTCCAGGGAGTCAATTTATTACTATTGTTAAAAAAACTAATGAAGAAGATATTACAATATCTTCAGATAATCAAAATTCAACTTTATTAAAAACAACAAAATCAAAAATAAATTTACTATCTTATGATAATACTAGTTATCCAATTTTAAAATTTGATACTAATGAATTATCACATTTAATATTAGATACAAAAACATTAATAACTTGTTATAATCATACTAAACATGCAATTGCTATTAATGCAATTAAACCAATATTGACAGGAATAAATTTTGATATTTTTGAACAAACTATTAAAGTTGGAGCTACTGATGCTCGTAGATTAGCTATTTCAACAATAACGAAAGAAAAAACTTTTAATCCAAATAATGTTCAAGTAAATTTTACAATACCGCGTTATTTATTATCTGATATAACAAAAATATTAGAAGCTGCTGAACTTAATGAGTTTGAATTATTTGTTGCCAATAATCAAATAACTATTAAAACTAATAATTTAAAAATAAAAACACGTTTATTAGAAGGAGAATACCCTGTAATAGAACGTTTAATTCCTCAAAAAAAAACTTATTCTTTTATAATTAATTCAAGTGAATTATTACGTATTTTAGAAAAAATTATTTTACTATCAGATCGTGATAGTTCTAATTTAACAACACAAGTTAAAAACGATGTATTATTATTACAATCATTTTTTAGAGAAATAGGTGGAATTGAAGAATTATGTACAATTGAAGAAATTCATGGAACTCCTTTTGAAATATCATACGACCCTCGTTTTTTAATGGATGCAATTCATGCAATTGGAGAAACTAAATTAGAAATGAATTTTGTAGATGAAATTAGTGCTTTTTCAATTACAGACACAAAAGAGCGAAATAATATTCAAGTTATTTCTCCAATTAAGTTGTCATAATGGAAAAATTAACTTATAATTTAAATGGTGAAGAATATATCACTTTACCAAAGTTATAGAAAACTTTAGATTTAATAAATTCAGGGGGAGAAATTAGATATTTTATAGAACAAGAAGATATATTATATAATGGAGAAATTGAATTTCGCAAAAGAAAAAAATGTTATTGTGGTGATAAAATTATTTTTAATAAGAAAATTAGTATAACAATTGTTTAAATTTACATTAATTGAATTATCTATGTTATAATATTTAAGTGTGTAAAATAAAAAAATTATAGGAGAAATAATGGCTAATATAAAATCAGCAAAAAAAAGAATTAAAACGAATGAAAAAGCAAGAATGAGAAATAAAACATTACGTAGTACTTTAAAAACAACAGTAAAAAATTTAGAAATTGCAATACTTTCTGGTGATAAAGATGTTGCTCAAAAAGAATTAAATAAAACAATTAAAAGATTAGATTCTTCTGTAAATAAAGGAATAATTCATAAAAATAAAGCTGCTCGTAGTAAGTCACGTTTAACTAAAAAAGTTAATGCAATGTAATTATTGTTCTCTATAAATTTAATTTATAGGGAGTTTTTTTTTAAAGAGTGATTGGAGAAAAATGAAAGTATATATCGATATTGGAAATACATCAACCTCGATTTATAAAGTAGATAAAAAAGATAAAACTAAAATAAATGTAAAAACAACTTGTAGTAATAAATTAATTATGAATATAAAAAAAGAACTAATTACAAATCAAGAAATTGAATCATTTTTTTTATCGAGTGTTGTACCAGATGTAGAAGTAATTGTTAAAAATTTTCTTAAATCATTTAATAAACCAATTATTAATTTCACTCATAAATATTATAATTTAGTAGTGGATTATAAACATTTAAATTATCAAAATATTGGTGCTGATAGAATAATAGTTGATAGTGCTAGTATGAAATATTCAAAAAATTGTATTGTGATAGATCTTGGAACCGCAACTTCAATTGATATAATTAAAAATGGAAAATATATAAGTGGTTATATTTACCCGGGTTTAGAAACATCAAAAAAAGCATTAATACTAGCTGCAAGTCAATTAAATAATTATAGTTATAAAAATATTCAAACTGATGGAATATGTATAGATACAGAATCACAAATAAATGATGGAATAATATTTGGTATGCTTGGTGCAATTGCTAAATTAGTTAACAAATGTGAAGAACATTTTATAAATAAAGAATATAAAATAGTTGTAACTGGTGGATTTTTTAATTATATAGTGGAATTATTAACATTAGAAGTAGTAGAAAAAGAATTAGGGAATAAATATATATATGATAAAAATTTAATAATTGATGGAATGCAATTATTAGAGAAAGAGATAAAAAGTTTATGAAAAAAGAAAATATAAGAAATTTTTCCATAATTGCACATATTGATCATGGAAAATCAACAATTGCAGATCGTATTTTAGAACAAACAAAAACTGTTGAAAAAAGAGATATGAAAGCTCAATTATTAGATTCAATGGAATTAGAACGTGAACGTGGAATTACAATAAAATTAAATGCTGTTCAAATTAAGTATATAGGATTAGATGGAGAAGAATATTTGTTACATTTAATCGATACACCAGGACATGTAGATTTTAGTTATGAAGTTTCTCGTTCATTAGCTGCATGTGAAGGAGCATTATTAGTTGTAGATGCAACTCAGGGAGTCGAGGCTCAAACTTTAGCGAATGTTTATTTAGCAATGGACAATGATTTAGAGATAATTCCAATTATAAATAAAATTGATTTACCATCATCAGATCCTGAGCGTGTAAAAGATGAAATTGAGAATGTAATTGGAATAGAAGCAACTGATGCTGTATTAGCAAGTGGAAAAACAGGGATTGGAATCAAAGATATTTTAGAACGTATTATTAGAGATATACCTGCTCCAAAAGGGATAGATTCAAATCCATTAAAAGCGTTAATATTTGACTCATATTATGATAGTTATCGTGGAATAATGATTTCAGTACGTATATTTGAAGGTGAAGTAAAAATAGGCGATAAAATTAGATTAATGGCAATTGGTAAAGATTATGAAGTTTTAGAGTTAGGTGTAAATACTCCAAAAGAGGAAAAAAGAAAAAAATTATCAGCAGGAGAAGTTGGATGGATTAGTGCATCAATTAAAAATATTAAAGATACTCAAGTTGGGGATACGATTACATTAGTAAATAATCCAACACC
>CAMZNW010000120.1 GCA_947313935.1 uncultured Mollicutes bacterium | reverse complement strand
AATTTTATTTTAAAAAAATCCAATTATAGTGAAGATAAAGTTTTAGAATTTCAAGTATGGGAGAGAAATGAAAACTTTAAAACAAGAAATTACTAATATTACACTTAAAAATGGTTTAAAAGTACATCTATTATCTGATATAAATACTAATGAACATTTTGTTAATATTGCTGTTAATTTTGGAAGTATAGATTTAGATGTTAATAATACAAAACTTCCATTAGGGACAGCTCATTTTTTAGAACATGTAATGTTTGCTAAAAAAGATGGAGATTATTTTGAAGATTTTAATAAAAATGGAGCCAATAGTAATGCATATACTTCATATAATCATACATTATATCAATTTAGTTGTATCGATAAAATAATTGATAATTTCAATTTGTTAATGGATATGGTAACAACTTTAACAATCACAAATAAAACAATAAAAAAAGAATATTTAATTATAAAAGAAGAATTAAACATGTACAACCAAATACCAGAAGAAAAATTAAAAAGTATGCAAATGAAACAATTAATAAAAACAACAAATTATAAATATGATATTGGTGGTACGACAAATACAATAGAAGATATTAATATAACAAATTTAGAAATGGCTTTTAATAAATTTTATAAAATTGTTAATATGGATTTGTTTATTTATTCCCCGATGAAAATAGATAAACAATTAGAAATGATTAATAATTATTTTTCCAAAAAGAATCCACCGATTAAATATGAAAAATTTAAAAAGCTTCTACCGCTTGAATATGAAAAATTTAATTTAGCAAAAGAAAAAAAAATATATGATTCTAAATGCAATACTATTATATCTACAATTAATTACCCAATAAAAGAATCTTTAACTATTCAAGAATTAATTTCTCTAAAAGCTTATTTACATATGAAGTTTAGTACAATTAATAATAATTATAATATTGCAGTTAAAAAAAAAATAATAAATAATTCTTTTAATTATGATGTAATAACTTATAAAAATTGTTATTACATAACTTTTACTTGTTATTTAGAAAGAAATTGTAATTCTTATATTAAATTTGTTAAAGATAATATTTCAAATGATACTAAAATTAATGATTTAACATTAGGAATTAAAAAATTACAAGCCAATGAATTAAGAAAATATAATAATAAAAAAAAATCATTTCAAAACTTAATATATGAATATTATCTTGGTATTGATAATGAAGAATATTTAAATTGTTTATTTGATATAAAATTTGATAGTTTTAAAAGTTTAGTTTTAAATAAAGTTAATAAACAACCACATATATCGTCAATTTTTCCACCAATTAATAAAATTTGATATAATAAATGTATTAAGGAGTGTGATGGATAAATTTGACGAATTAGAGCATCATTCTGAACAACAATTATCAAAATTATTAAAAGATAAAAGAAATTCATATGGTTATAGCGTTGAAGAAGTTGCAGAAAAATTATTAATTAATAAACAAGATATTATTGATTTAGAAAATGGTGTAATGTTATCAGAGCGAAATAAGTCGTATTCTAGATTAATTTCAAGAAAGTATGCTACTTTTTTGAAATTTTAAAAAAATGAAGTTTTTTTATTAATTGATGATGTTTACCCCTCAATAATAAATCCTGATTATACAAAAAAATCAAATGATTATTCAACGAATTTTAGTATGAATTTAAAAAAAATATCTAATTTTAGAAAAAAAAGGTTAATTATAATTTTATGTATAGTGGTATTTATATCAGGAAATATAATTTTTAAAGGTATAAGTATGTATGAAACTAATAATTTATTAAAACAAAAAGAGATTGCAGAACAAAAAAAACAAGATGATATTGCAAAACAAAAAAAACAAGATGATAACGCAAAACAAAAAAAACAAGAAGAAACATTGGTTTCAAATGATATAAAAAATGGATTAAATATTATTACAATAAATTCATTAAAACATAGTGGAAATTATAAGTTGAAAATAACTGCTGTAAATGGTACTAGTTATATTGATGTACGTAATGATAATACAAATCAATTAATTGGTGAAGCTGGTATTTTATCAAAAGGTGAAAGTTATGAATATAATATCGAAAATATTAAAAAAATAAAAATAAATTTAGGTGTGATAAAAAATATTCAAATATCAATTGATGATAAAAATTTAGATGAATTTAAAGATATGACAGAAAAAACACAAGGTTTTATTTACATTATTGATGAAAGTGAGAAGAATGAAGAGTAATTATATAAAAGATGTATTAATATTATTATTAAATATAATATTAATAATAATATTTACAACAAATAGTTTTTTATTACATCAAATTTCAATAGGTAATTTTTATACAACATATACTGCAATTATTGTAAGTATATTATTTTTAATAATTATGTTTTTAAAAAGTACTGATAATATTATATTAATAAATGATTTACAACGGATTAATGCATATCGTTTATTTTCATTAATTATATATAAATTTTTATATGTATCATTAATAATTATGTTTTTATATATGAATCAAATTTCATTTATAGTCGCATTATTTTTAATTTTTGGAGATATGTTAAATATAATTTTTAATTTGGTAATAGTAAGTAAAAATATAATTTTTAGAATGAATAAAACTTTAATTTTAACAAGAGAATTTTTGTTTAATATAACAATTATAGTTTTATTAAATTCAAATATGCCATTTGAATTATATGCATTACCAGTAGATAATTTTTTAATTTCTTTATATACAACTAGTTTAATGTATATTTTATATTTACAATTTGAAATAATTAGATATGAACTTTAATATCTAATTTTTTTAATTTATAAAATACTTTTAGTTAATACTATAGTAGGAGGATAAATGGAAAAATTAAGTGCTATAAAATTAACTATTAAAGAAATAAAAAAACAATTTGGTGATGAAGCGATTATGATGTTAGGAGATGAAAAAACAAAATCTGTTCAAGCTACTCCGTCTGGTTCATTATTAATAGATCAAGCTTTAGGAATAGGTGGATATCCAATTGGACGAATTGTAGAAATTTTTGGTCCTGAATCAGCTGGAAAAACAACTTTAGCATTACATGCAATAGCTGAAATTCAAAATAGTGGAAAAATTGCAGCCTTTATTGATACAGAAAATGCTTTAGATTTTGAATATGCAAAAAAATTAGGAGTTAAATTAGATCAATTAATTTTATCGCAGCCAGACAGTGGAGAAC